>NZ_JBQWRH010000009.1:0-240465 GCF_052545115.1 Nocardia glycosmidis
GCCAACTGGGCCGGGAAGAACATCGCCTGCAACTGACTGACCATGAGATTGGTCATGAAGATCAAGAAGACGCTGAGCACGACGGACGCGTTCACCGCGTTGGCGACGCCCTTCGGCCCCCCTTTCGCCTCGAGTCCGCGCAAGCTGGCGATCACGACGACGATCACCGCGAACAGGAACGACTTCAGCACGGCGAACCCGACATCAGTAGGGGTCGCGAATGCTCCGAAGGTTTGCCAGAAGCTACCGGGCACCACACCATTGGCAATCGAGGAAATGGTAAGGCCCGCGTAGACGCCGGCGCTGATGATGACGATGCACAACACCGGGGAGATCGCGACCATCGCGAGGAATCGCGGCATCACCAAGCGCTCGACCGGATCGACGCCCATGACGCGCATCGCATCGATCTCTTCACGTATCGACCGTGCACCGAGGTCGGAGGCGATGGCCGACGCGGCGGCCCCGCTCATCAACAGGCCGGCTGCCATGGGTGCGCCCTGCCCTACTACACCGACTCCGCTGGCAGCTCCGGCAAGTGAGTTCGCACCGACCTGGCTCATGATCCCGCCGACCTGAACCGAGATCTCCGCTCCGATAGGGACGGCCATCAGCAGGGCCGGCAGCGCGGTCACCTTGAGCAGCGACCACATCTGATCGACGGTCTCGTACAACGGAAGCCGCATCCGCGCGGTGTCGACGGCCGCGTACCGCAGCACGGCGGCGACGAGTTGCGCGGACCTGCCGATCGTGGCGAGGGAGCGCTTCGGTGTTTCCTTGATATAGGTCACCGATTTCCCGAAATCGCGGCGCAATCGATCCGGCACGCGGGGGACCGCGGGCATGTCCGGCCCAGGGCGGTGTTGCGTCGAGGGCTGCACCGTCTGCGTCATCGGGCACCATCCGCTCCGCGACCTCGGTGGAGTTGCAAATTTGATATTGCGATATCGTTTCTCATGATCACTCCGTGCTCAGTGCCTGTTTCCGGCTTCGACAGATAGATCGAATGCATTCCGCGTACTGGTGAAACCTCGGCGGAAGTGCAGATAGATCTCTTCGGATAAGCCGTGTACGCCAGTTCCGGAACGGACACTGGCCTGATTCGGCAGAGAAATCACCTCGGTGTTTTACCGAGTTGGCATCGTCGGGCGCATGTGCAGGCGGATTCAACCTTGCGATGCCGCGATGCACCCGAGGGCAACAATTCTGCTGCGACCATATCGCAGTTTTCTACCCTGAATTAGATGATTAGCCGAGCAAACTCCTACCTGCCGCAACGCAACAAACGAGACGGAGCCAAGGAATCCGGCCGAGTCGACGGCCAGGCACGTGATCCACGCTGCCACTCGGACACTCATGTGCCCTGGATCACTACCAGCTCAGCATAGCATAAGTCCTGTTATGCGCAACAAGTTTATGATGCGCACCGACCGCCATGGCGCTAATGAAGAATTAAAAATGGTCTTTATGCTTTAAAATAGTGCTTCCGGAGGTGTGAACACTCTGAACACAGAGAATTTGCCGTCAAACGAGTGAACTAGCGGGCGGTGCGGCGTACGATCTACGCCGCGAAATATCTGCCGGACCTCGACTACCGGCGCAATATGCTGGATCGGGCCGACGACCTCGGCGAATCGGCTGTACAGAGTTTGCGATCGTCGGATTTCCCAGCGGACACAGTTCGCGCTCGCCTTGGCGGCACAGGGGCTCACTTCGGCAGCAGCGATCGTGTCTCGAATCCCGAACGCCATCCGGCACTATCTGCCCGAAGTCGGCGGCGCACTGCTGTGGACCAGCGCGCGAAACCCTGGAATTCCGGACTGCGTGTTCTGAGTCTGCCGAAGCGCCGCTGCTCCGGCCCGGTCGGCGAGTGATTCCGATAATCCTCGGGATGGTGCGAATACAAGCAGCAGCAGAAGTTGTAGGCCGACATCACCGCCGGTCGGTTCGAGGTGTGCGACACTGTGGTGTTCGGACGAAGCGCTGAGGGTGAATTGCGGACGCTCACCGAGGATTACGACCCTGTTCGATACCCGTCACGCCGGCGGGCGCAGACTCACACCCGAGGATTTCCGGTACTTCGCCCCGGCACACCAACGCAACGTGGGTGTCGAGCAACCGCCCCTGGCGAACTGGAATCCGGTGACCGCCCGCGAATGGAACCTGAGCGGACCTCGCAGGGCGGCGCCGCTAGGAGTGAAAAGGAACGGGGCTCGGTCTCAGAGAGACGAGCCCCGTTTCAGCACAGGCGGTTCGCGGCCGGTCAGCTCCCGCGTCGCAGAATGTGCACGACGCAGACGCTGCCACCGCCCACCATGTGGCACAAGCCCACCTTCGCGTCAGGGACCTGTCGTTCGCCGGCCTCGCCCCGTAACTGCAACGTGGTCTCCCAGATCTGCGCCAACCCGGTCGGGCCGCCAGGGTGGCCGCGACCGATCAGTCCGCCGTCGGTCGAGACCGGGATTCGACCGCCCAGCCCCGTGGCGTTTTCGGCGACCAGCTTGTCGCCCTCACCTTCCGGGCAGAGACCGAGTTTCTCGTAGTAGACGAGTTCCTCGATGGGGAAGGCGTCGTGGACCTGCACCAGGTCGAGATCGTCCGGTCCCAGACCTGCCTGGTTGTAGGCCACCTCGGCGGTTGTCCTCGTCATCCCGGAGGGGCCGATCACAGGACCGACGAAAAGGTGGTAGGGAGTATAGCTTTCGCTCTGCATGGTCGAGGCCGCCACCAGCACGGGCGGACGGTCGGGGTGGAGTTTGCGTGCCAGCTCGGCGCTGCCCACGATGACCGCCGCGGCGCCCTGGCCTACCCCCGCGGCCATCATGGAGGTAAGCGGATCCGCGATCATCTTCGACGCCAGCACCTTTTCGGCGGTGACTGCGGTCGTCGGCCGCCGCTGCGCCATCGGGTTTCGGGCGGCGTTGTTCCAGTTCTTGGCCGCGATGGCGGCCAGGGTCGCAGGCGTCGTCCCGTAGGTGAGCATGCGTTCCTGCGCCCACAGCGCGAAGAACGCCGCAGGCAGGATGACGCCCTCCGCCGACTCATTGGAAAAGCCGGCGCCGTTGATCCGCTGCATGTCATCGAAGCCGATGGCCATGGCGATCTCGCTGTGTCCGCCTGCTACTGCGCGTACTGCTTCCAGCAGCGCCGCCGACCCGGTAGCCGAGGCGTTCTGGACGTGTTGCACATGGACGCCGGTGAGACCGAATTCCTTGAGGAACCGGACGCCGGTCATCGTCGGCTCCCACAGATAACCCATGTACACCGACCCGACCCGAGGGAATCCCACTCCTGCGTCGTCGAGGGCGGCGCGGCCGGCTCGATAGGCTTGTTCACGAAGTGACACTTCGGTTTTGGCGACGAATGGAGTCATCCCGACACCGAGGACGGCCACGTCTTTCATCAGTGTTCCTTCGTGGTATTGCGAAGCTCCGCGAGCAGATGCTTCTGGATCTTTCCGCTGGCTGTCACCGGTAGGTGATCGAGGATGGTCCACTCGACGGGAACCTTCGCTTTGGCAAGACCGGACTCGATGAGGAAGGCCGTCAAGTTCTCCGGGCCGTCCCAGCTGGTTCCGGCCGCGAGTACGAGGAAGGCTCCCACCGCTTCGCCGAACCGCTGGTGCGGAACGGCGATGACCGCCGCTCGCTCGACATCCGGATACCGCAGGAGAGCCTCCTCGATATCGCGCGCGGAGAACTTCTCACCACCACGATTGATGATGTCCTTGGTGCGTCCGGTGATCTGGAGCCAGCCGTCGGCTGTCACGCGCCCGATATCGCCGGGATCGAACCATCCGTCCTGGAACTGCTCGGCAGTGCGCTGCGGATCCGTGTAACCGATCAATAGCTGAGGCCCCCGGATCCGGAGCGCGCCCTCCTCTCCTGGCGGGAGTTCGTTGCCCTCCGCATCGACGATTCGTACGGAGATCGAATCGACGAGGTGGCCGTCGTACTGCGCTCGCTGCTCCAAAGGAGCGTCCGGTGCGGCGATGGTGATCACGCCCGCGGTTTCGGTCATACCGAAGGCGCGTGAGGCACGCATACCGACCTGCTCGGCCTCGCGGACGAGCTCGGGGGGAGTGGAGGCACCGCCGCTGATGAAGTGCGACAGTCTGTGTACGTCCGGAGGACTGCTGCGATATTCGTCGACGAGATCATGCAGGAAGACAGCCGCACCCGCGGAAATGGTGGCTTTGTGTTCGTGAATGAGCGCCACGGCTCGATGGCGGTCCCACTTGGGCATGATGACCGTCGGGCAGCCCACGGTCAGCGGGAGCAGGGCGCCTGGGATGAGCCCGGCGATATGGGCCAGGGGCGCGACCGCCAGGGCGACGTCGTCGTGTCCGACGCCGATCGCGGTCCAGCCGGCCAGCGCCTCGACGAGCGATGCCGACGACAGCATGACGCCTTTGGGTGTCGACGTCGTACCGGAGGTGTAAAGGATCAGGCAGCACTCGGTCTGCTCCGCCGGATCAGGGAGGTCGACGGCGTGCTCACCGTGTTCGTACCCGGGTGCTGGGAACCATCCCTCGGCATCACCCCCGACCTGCCACTTCCCCACGTCCTGGAGGCCGTGTGCTGCAACGATTTCGTCGAAAAGCCCTGTGTTATCACCATTTCCGCTGGAGCCGGAGGTAATGATGACGCGCGGCCGGACGTCACCGACGATGTCGGACAGTTCGTGGCGGCGGTAGATAGGGACGACCGGAACCGCGATGGCGCCGATCCGCCACGCAGCCAATTGGAAGACGACCACCTCGAACCCGTTGGGAAGGTGCACCAGCACCTTGTCCGAGGGCTCGACGCCGGCCCGGATCAACTCGGCCGCGGCCGTGTTGATCCGGGCCGACAACTCGCGGAAGGTCAGTGTCCGGTCACCGAGGTGCGCGAAGGTCGCGTCCGGCCACTGTTGCGCCGCCCGCGCCGCGAGCCAGCCGACGCTCTCGGGCGTCGTGCTCGGGCGTGGAGCGAACCGGTAGGCGATCCGGGAACGCCCCAGATCGTCTTCTCCGACCGATTCGGTCACCAGCCGCATGACGGTGCCGTGGACCCAGCGGGCCCGATCGCCGGCCAGGATGGCCTGGACGCGTACCCCCTCGGGAAGGTCCACCTGCCCGACGCCGTACCCCTCGCTCTGGAGCGTGCTCTTTCCGTACGCGGGGAAGTGGACATACGTTGCGACGTGCAGCTTCCCCTCGATGGACAAGTCGACGTCGGCGCACGGCGTCTGGTCGACGGCGCACTCCCACCGGGGCGGGAAAAAGTGCAATTTGCATTCGGGGCATTTGCTGCCGCGCAACACCGGGCCGCGATCGGTGAGAGCGAGGTGCTCAGGGTCCAGTATTACGTACTCTTGGGTGTCGGTCATCTCATCATCTCCTAACCGACTGTGACGCCCGGGATCTGGCGGGCTGCTCGATCATCACCATCTCCTCGGCAACGACCGTCGCGCCCGAGCGGTCTACGAATTCCGTGACGACGCTCACCAGGGTCATCTCGCCGCCGTCGCGGGCGGCCTTCACGCTCACGTCCCCGACGCGCCTGCGTGCGGTCAGCACGTCGCCGGCGACCATCGGGCGGGTGAAGCGATAGCGCTGCTCGCCGTGGACGACCCGCGCGAGATCGAGGCCGAGCCGGATCGGCGTCTCGGTAGCGTCTCCGCCGGACCAGTGGGCGAGAGAATTGGTGAATGTCAACGGCGCCACGAGATCCGGATACCCCGCGGCACGTGCGTCGGCGATGCGGGAATGCAGGGGCGAGGTGCTGTGCACCGCACGTGCGAATTCGATGATCTTCCCGCGCTCGACGGGGAAGACGACATCCTCGAATGTGGTGGCGGTGATCGCTCGCAGCCGTTCGTCCGTGGGCGGCGCGGAGTCGGGCGCGTTCCGCGCAGGTGCGGACCCGACCCGCACGGTTCCGCTGATCCGCGGTGCGCCGCCCGCGGTCACCGACACCGCGCGGGACTCCCCGGCGCCGTTCGTGTCCTCGATAGCCAGCCGCAGCTCGTCCCCTGGCCAGACCGGTGATCGGAACCGCATGTCGAGGGCCCCGACCGAACTGGGTCCGAGCCGATCGGATACGAATGACGCCAGCAGCCCGGCGGTCCACATCCCCATGGCGAACACCGAGGGCAGGCCCAGGCTTCGGGCATACTCGTCGTCATGGTGCAAGGGGTTGAAATCTCCTCCGGCACCTGCGTATCGCACGAAGTCCGTACGTGTGACAGGGCCGATGACGCGCTCCTCGCGCGCCTCGTCGGTCAGGGTCACGTGTTACCCGATCTCGACGGGGAATTCCGGCGGTGCCGCTTTCAGTTGCGGCACAAGTGATGTGGCCACCGCACTGTGCAGTTCCTCGGGACCCCAGCGATGGTCGATCTTGATGGAGGCCAGTTCCTGCCAGCCTGCCAACCTGCTCACGGTGCCCCCGTGCACCACGAAGACCTGGCCGGAGATCTCGGCGGCCTCGTCGCGGGCCAGGAACACCACCATCGGCGCCACGTTGGCCGGATCCCACACGTCGAATCCGCCCTTCGGAATAGCGATTTCACCGAAGGCACCGAAGGTCATCGGGGTTCGTCCGCGCGGCGACACGGTATTGACGGTGACTCCGATGCGGGCGAGCTCCTGTGCGGCAGTGAAGCACATCCCGGTGACGCCGGCCTTCGCGGCCGCGTAGTTCACCTGTCCGACATGGCCGAACAAGCCTGCCTCCGAGGTGGTGTAGATGACGCGGGCGCCCACCGCCCCGGTCTCCTTCGCCTGCGCTCGCCAGCGTTCGGCGGCGAAGCGCGTCGGAAAGTAATGACCGTTCAAGTGCACCCGGATGACGGCATCCCATTCCGCTTCGGACATCTTGTACAGCATGCGGTCCCGGACGATGCCGGCATTGCAGACCAGGATGTCGAGGCGACCGGTGATCGCGAACGCCTGGTCGATCAGCTTTTCGGCACCGGACCAGGTGCTGATGTCGTCCAAATTGGCCTCGGCTGTGCCACCGGCTTCGCGGACCTCGCGGGCGACCGCCTGGGCGGGCCGCTCACCGTCCGGTTCGGGCGCGTTCCCGATGTCATTGACTACCACGATGGCTCCGGCGTCGGCAAGCGCTAGCGCTTCCTCGCGCCCGAGGCCCTGTCCGGCACCGGTCACCACGGCAACCTTGCCCTGGAGGAAAGTCATCCGTACTCCTGTATTCGTTATGCGAAAGGTCGGCGGCGCTCTGAAGGGCATCCATTCCGCCTGGCTAGCGATCCGGTCGGGGATCGATGTGAAGCAGGGCTCAGCGGTTCTGTGCGAACCGGCCGTCAACCGTGCCGAAAGTGCGACGTGGTCTGCGAATACGCTGAATTAATATATCGAACGATATATTAATTCAGCCGGGTTTGTCGAGCGCTTTCCGTGGGATCGGTCAGGCGTGCTCGGCGAACTCGCCGTGCACGAGTGCTCGCACAGCGGCCACGACTTCTTCGTATTGACGCTGATCGAGGGTCATGGCCGAGCGGCCGAGCCCATAGATGATGGTCATCAGTGCCTGAGTGGCGGACACCGGATCCACGGCCAGCCCGTCCGACGTCCGGCACATGTTCTCGAAAAACGCCGCGAGGCCGCCGACTCGCTCCGCCCCGGAGGTGAGTTCCGGATTACGGCGTACCTCGACCGGAGCGGCGAAGACCAGCCGTGACAGCGTCGGGTCGTGGCGGTTCATGCGGACACTGGCGTCCAGGATCGCGTCCACGCGATCGAGGAAGGTCGATCGTCCGTCGACGGCGTCCTCCAGCGCATGAAGGATCTCCTCGATGACCTCATGCAGCACGGCAAGGTAGAGCCCCGCCTTGGAACCGAAATGGTGATGCAGCGTCGGCGACGTAATTCCGGAGCGAGCGAGGATATCGCGAGTCTTCGCCCCGGCGTAGCCGTACTCGGCGAACACCTCCCGGGCTGCCCGCATCACCGAGCCGCGTCCATCCAACGTGCCGGCCGGGGCTCTGCCCGGTCCCCGCTTCGCCATACGCCTGGTCACCGCCTCTGTCCGCGCCAACTTGCCCGAATTCCTCCACCATTGTGCAGACCCTGTCCGCGCAGGCGCCGAACGGGCCTCGATAGCCGCGTGCCGGCGCTCGATACGAGAAGGCAGGGCGGTGCGGGCGGCGCGGGCGATCAAAGGCCGGGGGAGTCGGTCTGCGGCTCGAGCGTGAACTCCCACTTGCACGCGATCTCGTCCTTGCTCTGCCGCGGCGGCAGCTTCAGGCACTTGGTCTCGATATTCGGGTTGATCTCGCGCGCCTGGTTCGGGAAGTAGATGACATCCATATCGCAGCAGGCCTTCTGGCGTTCCGGCATACCGAGCTTCTCGCAGGACTCGAGCACGGAGCACCGGGTGACGGTCATGGTGCCCTTGTTCGCCGATTCCAAATCCAGCTCGATCTCCATAATTCCCGCTGTCGCGGGATTTACCTGCTGGAACTTGAAGAAGGTCGCGAGGTCGTTCCCCGTCATGTTCATGCCGTCGGTGATCCAGCGCTTTTCCCGGGCGACCATGTCTTCCCAGACACCGTTGTTGATCTCGAAGGTCGCCTCTTCGCCGAGCTTCTCCCGAACCCTGGTGGCCCAGTGCCCGTCGATGCCGATGAGCAGGCGGCAGGTCGAGCGCCACAACTTCAGCAGCGCTTCCTTGGAGAGGTCCTCGGGTTTGAAATCCGGGTCGAACGGGCCGCTGAGGTCGTCGAGTTCTTTCGTCATCACAACTCCTGATTCATTGGTGTTTCTTCTCGGACCGATGCGGGCCGGTTTTGATCGACGTAGCGGTTCTACGTCGGCTGATGCGTGACCCGCTCATGGCACCAGCACGATCTTTCCCATGACCGCACGGTTCGCTATGCGCCGCAGGACGTCTCGGCCTTCGGACATCTGTACGACATCGGTGATCGTGGGGGAGACCTCGCCCGCGCGGAGCCAGTCGGTGAGCCGGCTCATCGTGCGATGGTGATCGGCGGGCTGCGCACGTAGATAACTGAGCCAGTTGACGCCGACCAGTGCGTAACCGGCCACGAGCGACAGATTGGGCGGAAACGCGGCGATCTGGCCGGAAGCGAAGCCGACGACGAGCAGCCGTCCACCCATCGCCATGGCGCGGGCGCATGCGCTGAATACGTCGCCGCCGACCGTGTCGAAGACGACGTCCGCTCCGCGTCCGCCGGTCAGTTCCCGGATCGACTGCTTGACCTCGGATGTCGTGTAATCGATGACGTCGTCGGCACCGACCTGTCTGCAGTAGGCGGAGCGCTCCTCGGAAGAACACACCGCGATCACGCGGGCCCCCAACAGCTTTCCGATCTGAATCGCGGCGCTGCCCGTGCCGCCGGAAGCGCCCGTCACGACCAGCGTTTCACTCGATTGGAGATTCGCTCGCTGGCACAGCGCGTGCTGCGCGACACCCAGCGACGACATCGTGCCACCCGACTGCTCGAAGTCGATGTTTTCCGGCAGTACAGTGGGTAGCCATCCGGGAAGGGTCATCCGCTCGGCGAAGCTGCCGAAATGGATTCCCAGGCTCATGACGCGATCTCCGACGGCCAGCCGGGTCACATTCGAGCCGACGGCTGCGACGACTCCGGCGACCTCGCATCCGAGGACGAACGGCGGGTCCGGCTTGATCTGGTACTTCCCCTCGGCGAAGAGGACGTCGTAGAACCCGGCGCCGGCGGCCCGCACATCGATCAAGACGTCGTCCGGCCCCGGCGCCGGCTCGTCGATGTCGCGGTAGACCACGTGGTCGACCGATCCGAAGGTGTCGCAAACGAGTGCTTTCACTGCAAGATCCGTTCTCAATAGGAGCGCGGCAAACCGAACGATTCGGCGATCATGTTCCTGGCCATCTCATTGGTAATGGGCGCGATCCGGAACAGCCGGGAGTCCCGCCAGAAGCGCTGCATATCGGTCTCTTGCGAGTAACCCAATCCGCCGAGGATTTGAATACCCAGGTCGGCGGCTTGCGTGACGTAGTCGGCGGTGACCATTTTCGCCATTGTCGCCTCCGTTCCGCAGGGCCGATTCTGCTGCTGAAGCAGAGCGGCGTAGTAGGTGACGAGTTCGCTTTGGCGCAGCCACGCGGCGATATCGGCGACATAGTGTTGTAGCGCTTGGAAGCGGCCGATGGGGCCGCCGAACGCCGACCGCTGCTGCAAATACTCCACGGCGCCTTCCAGGACGCCCTCGATCATGCCGGTGGCGAACGACGCGGTGAGAATCCGCTCGTTGTTGAGGGTGGCGACGATATTGCCCCAACCGCGTCCAGGCTCGCCGAGCATCAGTTCGTCGGGGACGAAAACGTCATCGAAATAGACCTCGTTCGACGCCACCGCACGCATGCCCAGTTTGGGGATGGGCCGGCAGGTCAACCCCTCGTTGGCTGTCGGGACGAGGAACAGACTGCACCTGCGGCTGGGCTTCTCCTCCGGATGTGAGACGGCCAGCACGAGCAGATAGTCGGCGACGTGCGCGCCGGTCGACCACACTTTCTGACCGGTGATCGTCCATCCTCCCGGCGCGCGCTGGGCGCGTGTACGCATCGCGCTCAGCACGTCGGTTCCGCCGCCGGGTTCGGTGATCGCGATAGCGAAACGCAGCTTTCCCTTGGCCAGATCGGGCAAGAAACGCTGCTTCTGCTCGGTGCTTCCATAGGCGCCCACGGACTTCGCGCCAGCGAAGGAAGGAATACCCCATACCGCGACCAAGCCGCCCAGATTACGGGCGAGTCCCTGTCCCAGCAGAACCTGCGACACGACGTCGCCGCCCTGCCCGCCGTACTCCTCGTCGATACCGATTCCGTGAAATCCCGCGTCGGCGAAGTCGTCCCACAGTTCGTACGGATATTCCTTGTCGGCTTCGATCTCGCGAGCACGGGACTTCGGATACTTCGAGTCGACCCAGGACCGCACCGCGTCGCGGAACTCCCTGGCCTCCGTGTCGAGCAGCAGCTCCACGGTATCTCCTTCGATGTCGGCGGGATCCGAGCGGTACCGGCGATGTCGCCGGGTGGCTGCGGAAACCCACCTAATATGTCAATTGCTATATTAATCGGATGCGAGTGGACTCGAGGCGAATTCGGCCGGCAAGCGTGCTACTTGATCGCGATTGGATTCAGTGGCGATCCGACCGCCTCGGGGATGTACAGCGGGGGAGCGACGAGCAAGAACTCGTACACCCCGTCCTCGGCGCAGTCGGCCGCCAGAGCGTCGAGGCTCCACAGCTCACCGATGCTGACGCCGAGATCGCAGAGCAGTCGCCGGTGCAGAGCGAAGGGTCGCGCGGAATCCTGTGCGGGCATGACCTCGAAGCCGACTGTGTCGGCGGCCACGGCCGCGACATCGTTCCTGGCGAACCACTCCGCACACGCAGCACCAGGGCCTGGGCATCCGTCCATGAAATACGCGAGCTTCTCCGCATCGGTGCTCAGGCTCCACCATCGGCTGAGATAACCCGTTCGAATGAGAACGATATCGCCGGGAAGCACCTCGATACCCTCGGCCGCGCACACCGCGTCGAGCTCGTCCGGTCCGACCGCGCGTCCGGGTTCCAGCGAGTCGACCCCTTCATGTCGCGCCAGGTCGAGCAGGAGACCACGCCCGACGAAGCTCTCGCGCTGATGGCCGATGTGGTCGAAGGGCGCGCCGTCCGAGGTAGCCGTGCCGACCCAATAACCGTTGTAGAAGGTGTCGTCCACCGGGATGTGCGCCAGCGCGTCCCACTGCGTGGATCCCTGTAGCGCCATGTCGAGGTGGTCGTCGAGGTGGACATGACCGGGAAACATCTCGCTGAACCGGGATCCGGCCAGCACGTCGGAACCGGAGACGGCGAAGTAGTGCTTCGCCGGCGGGCGGCCCGGCCAGCGCGGCGCCGTCGCGTCGATCGGCAGGGCCAGGGAGAATACCGCCCCTCGGCGGACCGATCGCGCCGCCCGCAAGGTTTCCGCCTCGCCGATGAGCTGGGACGCGCCGCGCTGGTCGTGCTCACCCCAACGGCCCCAATTGCTGACACCGGGTGGCTTGTAACCGCCGATGACCTTGCCGCTTTCATCGACCGTGTAACCCGGTGGATTCCACTGCGGGTCGTAGTGGCCGAAGGCCTTTCTCCCCATTGGTTTTCCTCTTCAAAATGTGTGCCGACAGGTCGAATGGCTCAAGACTTCAGGAACGTGCCGTGCCGCAACTCACCGTGGAAGAACGTCGGGTCCGTACCGGGGTTGAGCCACAGCGGCGTCAGCTCGCTGCTCGGGAAGAACTGCAGAAACCGCGAATCGCGCATCGACCGGTCGGCCAGCGATTTCTCCAGGATGATCGAGTTGTACTGCTCAGCGGTGGTCTCGATCGTGTTGGCGTTGAGAATGATCTCCTGGCCCATGCGTTCGGCCCATCCCCGAAGGCCCGGGATGCGACTGTGCTCCGGTGTCAATGCCTCGGTCGCGATGACGTTCTCGCTCATCACCCACACTCCCGTATCGGTGTTGAGCACGAGTGACTGATTGCCACAGGTGTGCCCCGGGGTCGCGAGGATGGCGATACCCGGGCCGAGCAGGACGTCGCCGTCGAGCGCCAGCAACCCCTCGGGCCGCAGGTCGCGGTAGGTCGCGGCCTGATACCACGGGGCCTGCAGCGGATGGAGCTGCGCCATCGCCTCGAGCTCGTCGCGCTGGGCGAGCAGCTTGGCGTTGGGCAGGAACGGTTCGATCGGCGCAGCGGGAGAGATGTCCGGCTGCGGTCGTGTCGTGCCGAGCCAGCGCCGCACGTCCTGGGTGTGCAGGTGGTCGAAGGCGAGGTAATCGACGTCTTCGGGCCGCAGCCCGATGCGGGCCAGTACCTTCTTGACATTGCCGTGCGAGCTGATCTCGCGGCTGCGCACCGGTTTTGGCAGCTTCGAATACAGCGACGCGAGATAGGGGGTATTGCCACCCAAACGGCCATCGCTGGGCTCGAACAGCAGAGTCTTCCGCTGCCCCGAGCTGTCGCGCCACTGGATGACCGTGAGCCGGTTGGTGATCTTCACCAGCGGCGCGGGCGTGATCGCCGCCCGCCAGAGCCCGAATTTCGTCGGATACGGTGTTCCGGTGAGGTCGAAGGTTTCCACGTAGTCGGGCGTGCCCGTGGTGATGAACTCGCGCTTGAAGTCCGCCGCGACTCGACGGGCCGCAGCCAGACGAGCGCCGAATCCGCCGGGCGCCGTGCGATAGGGCGCGATGGTGTCGATGGTGGTGAACTGCGTCGCCAGGTCGGGGCGGGGCAGGGTGAGCGTGGTTCCCTCACGCTGTGATGCATCCACGATGTCACCTCTCTCGAGCGGCCGACCGTGATCGACCGGGTCGGCTCGTAGTCGTCATAAACCGATGGATTTACTGATGATCGTTTTCATGACCTCGCTGGTGCCGCCATAGATACGGCTCACCCTGGCGTCCGCGTAGAGCCTTGCGATCGGGTAATCGGTGATGTAGCCGTAACCACCGAACAGCTGCAGGCACCGGTCGATCGCGCGATTCTGTAGCTCGGTGCAGAAAAGCTTGGCCTTCGCCGCATCCGCCGACGTGAGTTCGCCCTGATCGTGCTTGCTCAGCGCGCGGTCCACCAGCGCTTGGCCCGCCTCGATGTCGGTGGCCACGGCCGCGAGCTCGAACTTCGAGTTCTGGAAGCTGGACAGCGATTTTCCAAAGACCTTGCGGTCCTTGACGTAGGCGATCGTGGTATCGAGCGCGGCTCGCGCCGCGGCGACACCGCCCACGGCGATCGACAGCCGCTCCTGAGCGAGATTGCTCGTCAGGTAGCTGAAGGCCATGCCCTCCTCGCCGAGGAGGTTCTCGGCCGGAACACGCACATCGGTGAAGGAGAGTTCGCACAGATCCTGCACCGGCAGTCCGATCTTCGGCAGTCGCCTGCCCTTCTCGAACCCGGGCGTACCGGCTTCGACCACGATGAGGCTGAGCCCCTGGCGGAGGTTCTCCTCGTTCGAGGTCCGGGCCACCGCGACGACGAGATCGGCATGCCAGCCGCCGGTGATGAACGTCTTGGCGCCGTTGATCACGTAGCTGTCGCCGTCGCGCCGAGCCGATGTGCGAATCCCGGAGAGATCCGATCCCGTATTCGGTTCGGTCATCGCGATCGCGCTGAACAGCTCGCCTGATGCCAGCCCGGGGAGCCAGCGTTTGCGCTGCTCCTCGTTCGCGAACTTGGTGAAGTAGGGGGACACGATGTCCATGTGGCAGCGGAGCGGCCCGAGCGTCACCAGGGCGCGGGCCGTCTCCTCGGCGATGATCACGTTCCACAGGAAGCCCTCGGCGCCCCCGCCGCCGTACTCCTCCGGCAGCCGCACCCCGATGATTCCGAGCTCGCCGAGGCGGGAGAACACCTGGCGGGGAACGAGATCGTGCCACTCACCGAATTGCGGCACGATCTCTTTGTCGAGAAAGTCCCGGACCATCTTCCGGAAGTCCTCGTGCTCGGCGGTGAACAGATCTCTTTTCATGCGGCTCACTTCCTTGCTGATTCGCTGGTGGCCCGCTCCCGGGCCCGCCGTCCGCGGGGGCCGGTGTCGACTGTGGCCGCGGTGATCCCTTCGGCCCGCAGCACGTCCTTGCGGACTTTCTCGTTGGCGGTCTTGGGCAGTGCGGTGCGCACGTCGATGTAGCGTGGGACCGCGAAGTACGGCAGCAGCTTCTCGCAGTGCCGGGACAGGTCGGAGGCGTCGACCGTGACGCCGTCCTCGGGGACGACCGCCACCATGACCTCGTCCTCGGAAAGCTCGGATGGCACCGCGTAGACCGCGGCTTCGGCCACCTGGGTGTGCATCAGCACCACCGACTCCACTTCGAAGCTCGAGATGTTCTCCCCGAAACGTCGCAGCGCGTCCTTCTTCCGGTCGATGAACCGGAACCAGCCGTCGCTGTCCATGGCGAGGATGTCGCCGGTGTGGAACCACAGATTGCGCCAGGTCTCGACCGTCGCCGCCGGATTGGCCCAGTAGCCCTGCATCATGATGTCCGGGACCCGCGGCCGTATGATGAGCTCGCCGGGCACGCCCGGTGCCACCGGGTTGTCGTCGTCGTCGACTACCCGGCAGTCGAAGTCCGGGTGGGCTTTGCCGCAGTACCCGGGTCGTCCGTGTTCGCCCGGCGGCGTGCCGATCACGACTGTCGCGTCGGTGCTGCCGTAGAGCGATACGACGCGCAATCCGAACCGCTCCTCGAACCGGTTGTAGATGTCGGCGGTCGGTGTCGGTACCGAGACCGCGACCCGCACGTGGTTCGCCGTGTCGGCGGCGGACGCGGGCGCGTTCCAGAGAATCGGAACCATGGAGCCGAGCAGGTTGATCGCAGTCGCCCCGACCGCACGCACGTCCTCCCAGTAGGTGCCTGCCGAGAAACGCTCCGTGATCACCGCAGTTCCGCCCAGGCGCAGCATCGGCAACAGAGTGGACGCGATCGCGTTCGCGTGGAAGAACGGCAGGCAGGTGAAGGCGACATCGGAGCCGTTGAACTCGGCCAGCCAGCTCGACTTCTCGGAGAAGGCGATGAGCGAATTGTGGTTGTGGACAACGCCCTTGGAAGGTCCGGTGGTACCCGAGGTGTAGAGGATCGCCGCGACGTCGCGCTGGTCGACGGGTGCGACCGGCGCGACGGGGGCATCGGCGACAGCCGCGGCGTAGTGCACATATCCGGCGTCCAGCGGATGCTCGGCGCCGACCACCAGCACCCGCGCGCGGCTGCCGATGGCCCCGAGGGCGGGCCGCATCACCTCGAGCATGCTCGTTTCGACCACGACGACTGCCGGATCGGTCTCGCGCATTTGGTGCTCGAGCATCGGCCCGCGCAGGCTGGTGTTCAGCGGAACCGAGATCGCGCCCAGTTGTGCGATGCCGAAGAAACTGTCGACGAATTCGATCCGGTTGGTGAGCATGATCGCCACGCGCTCGCCGTGCCCCGCGCCGAGGCTTGCCAGGACCGACGCGCAGCGAGCCGCGCGGTCGATGATGTCCTGGGCGGTGTAGCCGCGGTCGCCGAGCAGGCGCAGCACTTCCTTGCCGGGCGCGAGTGCGGCGGCCAGCTGCAGGGAACCGTAGACCGTTCGCAGGTCCGTCGGTGTTTTCGAGTCGATCGGCAACGTCGTCAACGTCCTACTCCCGAGATCGGATGCGTCTGGTCGGCCAGCCATGGCGGGGGCCGCTTGTCGACGAATGCGCGCAGCCCGGCGGATCCGTCGCCGTCGACCGCGGACTGCATCAGCGGACGCGCGGACGGCATCGCGACGGAACTGTTGAGCATGCGCTTGTACGAGGCTTGCGCCTGCGGTGAGCAACGCCGCAGTTCGCTCAGGATGCGTTCGGTCTCCGCGGCGAGGTCGTCGGTGACCGACGTGACCAGACCCCAGTCCGCCGCGGTCTCCGCGTCTATGGTCGAGCCTGTGAGCAGCAGATACCGCGCTCGTGCCTGTCCGACGATCGGGGGTAGCAACATCGCCGCGATGCCGTCGGCGAGGCCGACCCGGGCCTCGGGGATGGCGAAAGTCGAACGCGGGGTGGCGATCGTGATGTCGGCGCACGCCGCCAGCAGCATGCCGCCGGCGACGCACAAACCATCGACCGCCGCGATCACCGGTTTCGGGCAGTCGAGGATCGCATGGAACGGCAGCGGATCATCGTAGAGCGACTCGAATCGGCTCAGGAAGCTTTCCCGCCCCTCTTCCAGCAGACCGAGGAAGATGGAGAGATCGCCGCCGACCCCGAACGCTCCGGGTGTTCCCCGCAGGAGAACCGCACGCACGTCGTCCCGGGCGCCGGCCAGGGTGACGCCGCGTTTGACCGCGCCGTAGACCTCCGGCGAGAAAGCGTTCCGCACGTGGGGACGTTCGACCTGGATATCCAGTACGCCATTGTCGAGGGTCCAGCGGCAGTCGGGCGTATGGGAGTCGAGCAGCGTCATGCCGATCCCCGGGATATCCAGTCCACAACCAGGTCGTTGACGACCTCCGGCGCCTCGAGGTGCAAGAAGTGCCCGACGCCGTCGAGGAAGACCACTTCGCTCTGCCCGCCAAGCGCGCCATCGGCGGCCTTGGCGAGCCGGGCCGGGAACACACCGTCTTCGGTGCCGTGCAGGTATCGGATCGGGACCTGGAAGGGGCCATCGCCCGCCGCTTGCTCACGCGCGTACTTCGGCAGGTGGTATGCAGGATTGAGCCGTGCCTTGAAGATTCCCCGTGTGGCCGCCCATAGGTTTTCCTTCTTGGCGAGTGTGGCTCGCAGATAGTCGATATCGGCCGTCGCGTCGTATCCGGCGGAGAAGTAGTTCCAGATCGACTCCAGCCAGCCGAACGGATCCCGCTCGAGGATCACGTCGGCGGTGTCCGTTTGCAGCATGAAGATGTAGTAGATGCGGCGGATCATGTCGTAGTCGAGGAACGCGTCGGCGAGCACGCCATGCGGTGCGGCAGCCATGGTCACCGCCCGGCGCCATCGCTCGGGGGCCAGATCGATTGCCCCGTAGGTGGCCAAGGCCCCCATGTCGCTGCCGATGATGACCGCGTCGCCGTCCCCGCCGAGCGCCTCGTGCAGGGCGATGGCGTCCGAGACGAGCGCGCCCACCTGGTAGCCGCCGTCCGGCGGCAGATCGGCGTTGTATCCGCGGAGGTACGGCGCGACGACACGGAACCCGGCGTCGGCCAGACGCGGCATCAGGTGCCGCCAGGTGTGCGGTGTGTCCGGAAAGCCGTGGATGCACAACGCGATGGGGCCGGATCCGAGCTCGTAGTAAGCGACAGCCATATCATTCACGCGAGCCGTCTTCTGTGTGACGTTCATGTTTCTTCCCTGTTCGCGGCGTTGTGATTCAGGAGAGTCGACCGGCGAAGTCCACGAAGCGCCGCCCGGCCTGCCACAGCTGTCCGGAATCGGCGAGTTCGTGCAGGACGCTGAGCGAGTGCTGTACCAGCGCTCGGTCGGGATGGACGAAAACGACATGCCCCCAGAGGGGTTCGTCGGCCGCCCCCCTTGCTCCCGGCGTGCGGGCCAGCGCGGTGAATCCGGGCAGCCTGCGCACCAGTTGTCCGGCGTCCGGGTGACCGAACTCGTGATCGGGTAGGCCGGGCAGGTAGGCGACGGCCAATGTCGTGCCGCGGTCACGAGGCGGCCTGCGCAGTCGACGCGCGAAGGCATGTGGCTGGAGGACGCTTTCGGCCATCAGGTGCTGATGGCTGTGGCCGAACGCGTGGTAGGAAGCGTCGACCGGGGCCGACCAGCGCGAAGGGGCGCTCAGCACCTCGAGGCACGTCAGGCCGCGCGGACCGTGCTCGATCTGCACGTGCCCAGCCCCGGCGGTCACGCCGCACGCGGTGAGTCCACGGACAGCGAGATCGGCGACGGCATCCCGCTCGGCCGAGGACGGCACGCTGATGCGGTGCCGCAAGGTCTCGGCGTCGCCGACGACATCGATGCGATGCTCGAAGACAGCCTGCACGACATGGTTTCCGTCCAGGCTCACGGTGTCGATGCCGTAACGGCTCGCCTGTTCGCTTGTGTGTCGCCAGAATCCTTGGGCCACAACATCATCAGTGCTCGATGTCGCGGCGCTGCCGATCAGGCGGACGGGGGTGGCCGACCCGACGGCCTCGGGCCAGACCGCATACTGTCCACCGGCTTCGGGCGCAACCGTCGTCGCTGCGGCGAATGGCCGCCAGCCGGCGCCCGCGGCGAGTTCGCCGAGCGCCTCCACTTGCCGCTGTCGGCTGGTGAGGCGCTCGTCGGCGGAGGGCATCGCGGTCACGACGTCGGGCGTTACGGGCAGCACCGGTTCGCCGATGATGTCCGATGCGGTAGCAGTAGAGACATTGCCTGCGTATTCGCGGAAAGCCTGCAGGAAGTCGCCCGGCCCGGAGGGCCCGTGCAGCAGGACGATGCTCATACCGCCACCGCCATCCGGGATCCGTTGCCGAATGTCGGCGCGATCTCCTCGACGTTGCCCGCCGCACCGTCCACCAGCATCGCGGCGACGTGCGGAGCCTGGGCCGCGGCGAGCATGATCACGTGCGCGAACGGGTAACGCTGCCCGCACGCCGCCCCGACCGCCCAGATGCGTTCGGCCGGATGCCCCTGGCGTTGCAATCGAAGATCTTTCGTCAGCCCGACCACGGTCGCGTCGCCGATCGCGCCGTCGTGCGTGAGCCGAATGACGGCGTCGCCGTCGGAGATGAAGCGCGGGAAATGGAAGCCGCTGGTCGAGACGACGTAGTCGAATCGTTCTGTGGAGTCGTCCGCCCAGACAACCGTCCAGCCGTCCGCATCGGCGTCGATCGAGCGAGTGAACACGTCCTTGATCACCGCCCGGCCCGCTTCGATATTCGCCAGGAGGTTCTGCGCGGTCAGGACCGGGAGCGCGTTCACATAGTGGGTGAGCAGCGGGTAGGCGAGGGGCATCAACTTGGCCCGTGCCTCCGGTGGCCATGGGCCGACCAGTGAGTTCAGGGTGAACAAGCCCTCGTAGGTCAGGTCGGCCCATCGGGTGTCACCGCGGAGCGCCTGCGCCAGTTCGGCTTTCAATCGTTGCACGGTGTCGGAGTCCTCGACCACGATCTGATCCTCGAGGGAACGTCCTTCGCCCGCGGCCAGCACTTCCTCCGTGAGGTAGAGGGTCACTTTCTCGATGATCTGCGGGTCGTCGGGATGCAGTGACAGCCACCGTTCACGGTCGAGCTTGGCCGAATCCGGCACGCTGCACCTGTCACGGACCGCGGATAGGCGGCCGCTCGGGGACGTGGCAGTCACCGTGTGCCCGTTGCGGCAGAGCATGGTGATGGCGTCCTGGGCGCTGGATCGCACACCGAGGACGAGCACGTGAGAGTTCGGGGCGAGCTCCCGCAGGCGCGCTGCCGGGTAGCTGCCACGCAGAAGTCGTGGATGTCCCTGGAAACGTTGCACCAACGGCGCCAGCTTCGGAATTTCCATCCCGATGCACAACACGATATCGGTGGCGCTCACCGCCTCGCCGTTGTCGAGGACGACCGCGTAGCCGTCGTCCTCGATGCGAATGGACTCCGCGCGGCGTTCGACGACGGTGACGGTAGTGCCGTGACGCTCGGCCTCGGCACGGAATGTGTGGAAGCGCTCGCGGCAGTAGTCGCCGAAGAGAAAGCGTGGAACCTGATCGTCCAGCCCTACCGGCCAGCCACGATCCACTAGGTAGTCGAGGAAGTCTCGGCGTGCCGTGTCGTCCAGGTACATGAAGCCCGTCGGGGTGTTGCACAGCAACACCGGGTCGTTGGCGAAGAGGTCGCCGTACACATTGCCCAATCCGACGGGGTTCGGGTCGACGATGGTGATGGAGGTGACGGAGCCGCGCCGGACCAGGGCGCCGAACACGGCGATGCCGGATGGGCCACCGCCGATGATCACCACGCGATTGTTGTTGTCACGAGAAGGATTCACTGGTGCTCGATCCCTCGGTGTCCCGGCGGCGAGAGCCTGCCGGCACCGACATCCGAATTAATATAGCAAATGATATATTTCACTACCGCACACTGTCAACGGATTCGGCGATTTCGTCGACCGCCGCACCCGGGCGCGCCCGGAAGAGATACGAACTGGTCATCCGCTGAACGACCTCGCCGCGCTGGTTGCGAATGCGCCGATCGAACGTGACCACGCCCTTGTCGCCCTTGCTCGACCACCGCGTGTTCGTGACTTCCTGCTCCAAGTGGATGGTGTCGCCGTTCTTGACAGGCAACAGCATCTGCCAGTCGGTGATGCCGAGCAGTGCGATGAGCGTGCCTTCGTTCAAGCCCGACGCGTAGCCCAGTCCCGCGGCGACCGCGTAGACGAGCGGGCCGTGCGCGATCGGCTCGCCGAACGGCGAGGCCGCGCTGTACTCCCAGTTGGTGTGGACTTCGTTGAAATCGCCTGACAAGCAGGCGAAATTGACGATGTCGGTCGTCGTGATGGTGCGCTTCCCGGTCGTGAACACATCGCCGACGGTGAAATCGTCGAAGTATCTGCCGCGGGGTTGGCTGGTCATGCGGGTCACTCCTTGTCTGCGGTCGCGGTGTGCGGTGATGCGGTGTCGCCATCGTGTTCGTCGGCCGCGAGCGCGAACTCGAAAAGATGGGTGGGGGTCGACTCGCGGAACCGGACTCGCACGCGGGCGTCGGGTCGCAGGTCGTTCCAGTCGGCGCGGATGCGGCTCAGGCAGCGCACGCCCTCGTCGAGGTCGACCAGGCAGAGGATGTACGGCGCCTCGTCGGCGAACATGGAGGGCGCGGCGCAGACCTCGGTGTAGCTCCGCAGCACACCGGTCCCACTCAGATCGATCCACTCCACCTCGGCCGACCAGCAGTCGGGACACACCGGCTTCGGGGGAAACGTGATGTGCGCGCAGCCCGAGCACCTTGTGGTGCGGAACTTCTTCTCCCGCAATCCTTCCCAGAACGTCGACGTGAACGCGGTGATTCGCGGCGGATACGCGAGCTGGTCGGTTGTCACGGAAAGACTCTCGTCTCGTGGCACGGGAAATCCTTGTCTCGCTGTGCTGCTCAGGATGCGGTGAGGATGTGCATCATCGTGGCGTTGTAGTCACCGAGCTCGGCGGTGACCGCACCGACGGTGGCTCCGGCGACCTGGCGGTCGCCCGCCTCCTGGCGCAGCTGCTGCACTGCTTCGTAGACGTTGTAGAGCGGAGTGACGTGTGGCGGGTGGCCCCGGCTCGTCAGCCCGCCGGACGGGCAGATGGGTATCCGTCCACCGATGCTGGTCTCGCCGTTCGCGGCCGCCGCGCCACCGGTACCCCGCGGGACGAGCCCCAGTGATTCGGTCAAGATGAGCTCGACGATCGAGCACGGCGCGTAAACCTCGACGAAGTCCAGGTCGGTGGGGGAGATCCCCGCCGCTGCGTAGGCCTTCGCCGACGCGATCCGGGCGGATTCGAAGCTGGTCAGGTCGGTAGGTCTGCTCGACACCTGATGCACGCCTTCGTGGTAGAAACCGCGACTCACGACATCGACTCGGCGACCGAGGGACTCGGCGAGGTCCGGGGCGGCGACGACGATGGCCACCGCGCCGTCCGAGCGTGGCGGCACATCCAGCAGCCCGAGTGGGCGAACGATCGGCCGGGCCGCGAGCACGTCCTCGACGGTTATCTCCTTGCGCAACTGGGCCAGCGGGTTGAGCGCCGCGTGCCTGCGGTTCTTGACCGGGATGGCCGCCAGCTCCTCGCGGGTGAGCCCGTACTCATGCATGTAGCGGGTGGCATTGAGTGCGTACCAGGCGATCGGCGTCACGCCGAACGGGACGTGGAAATCCACATCCCCGACCGCGCGCATGGACAGATGCATGTGCTCGCCGGTCGGCACGTGCAGCTCGCGGTTGACGCCGAGTGCGACCGCGACCTTGGCCTTTCCGGACGCGACCCGGTCCACCGCGAGGTCGAATGCCAGGCCGCCGGTCATTCCGTTGCCCAGCACTTCCAGCAGGATGTCGTCGACCGGCGTCTCGAGATAGCCGGCCATGAACGTGCCGAAGTACCGCTGCTCGCAATAGGGGCGTGGTAGTGAGAAGACCAGCGCGTCGATATCACGTTTGCTCAATCCCGCGTCCGCTACCGCCACTACCAGCGCCCGGAGCAGCATCTCGTGCTCCAGAACATCGCTATACCTGCCGACGGGCAATGCTCCGATGCCGACGATCGACGCCATTGTCTTCATGTGATGCCGCCATTCAAATGTCTGACACTTAACGTGTTGTATGAAACTGAACCCTATGCGATCTGTCAAGAGATTGACAGCACTTCAAATGTCAGACAACATGCCACTATGTCAGTGCGCTCGAACACTCACCGCGGGGATGGGGCAGGCCCGCTCAACGGCGTGACCGTGATCGACTTGACCACTTCGTATGCTGGGCCCACCGCCTCGATGTATCTGGCCGACCTCGGCGCGCGGGTGGTGAAGATCGAACGACCGCGCGGCGGCGACGATGCGCGGGGGTGGGGTCCGCCCTTCGTGGACGGGACTTCGGCCTGGTTCGCTTCGGCCAACCGCAATAAGCGTTCGGTGATCGTGAACGTGCGGTCGCCTGAAGGCATGGAGGTCCTGCACACCCTGCTGGCCGGGGCCGACGTGTTCATCGAGAACGTCAACCCGGACAAACTCGCGGATCTCGGCCTGGACTCCGCCGCACTGCGGGCGCGTCACCCGCGACTGATCTACTGCGCTATGTCGGGCTTCGGACTCGACGGACCGGACGCCGGGCTGCCCGGTTACGACCTGGTCGCCCAGGCGCGGTCGGGACTGATGTCGGTCACCGGAGCCAAAGGCGGCTCACCGCAACGGGTCTCGACAGCACTGTCGGACATCGTGACCGGAATGGCCGCGGCGCTGGCGATCTGCGCGGCCGTGGTGCGACAGCAGGCCGACGGAACAGGCGATCTCATCGACGTTTCGTTGCTGGACAGCGATCTGGCCCTGATGGCGCCGCGGCTGGCGGCCTACCTCGCCGGGGACGCCGAACCGAGTCCTAGCGGCGGAACCGATTCGGTGCTCGCCGTCTACCAGACCTTCGGCACCGCCGACCGGGAAATCGTCGTGGCGATCGGCAACGACTCGATGTGGCGACGATTCTGCACTGCCGTGAAACTCGACGACCTCGCCGCAGACCCCGCGCTCGCCGATAATTCCGGCCGACGCGCCCAGCGAGAGCGGATCACCGACATCGTGGGAGCGAGGCTGGCGGAACGTACTGCGACGGAATGGCTGAAGATCCTCGCGGAGGCCGAGGTACCCGCGACCCGGGTGCAGAGCCTTTCCGAGGTGGTGGCCGACCCGCAGGTCGAGGCCAGAGGCAGCCTGCTGCCCGTTCCCGGCAGTAGCGGCCTGTTCGGTGTCCGCAGCCCGTTCCGGCTCGGCTCGCTGCCCGATCCCGTCAACACGCGATTCCCCGCACTCGGGGCGGACACGCGTGTCGTCCTGGAGGCCGCGGGTCTGCAGTCCGACGAGATCGACCGGCTGGCACGTGCGGGCGCAATCCAGCTCGCCGACGACGAGTAGTAGATAAGGAAGCGATCATTGATGTCCGACGACGCGATCGAGATCGATCGGGACGGCAAGGTTACGCTCGTCCGGATCAACCGTCCGAAGGTCCACAACGCGCTCGACGCCGACGCGCTCGAGGCTCTCGATGCCGCGGTGCGCGAGGCGGCCGCGAGCGGGTCCGTCCGGGCCGTGGTCGTGACCGGCGCGGGGAGTAAGGCATTCAGCGCCGGTGCTGATCTCGACCAGCTCAAGGGACTCGACGCCGCCGAAGCGCAGCACGTGCTGCGCACGGGCCAACGGATTTTCGCCGGTATCGAACACAGTCCCGTGCCGATCATCGCCGCCGTGAACGGGCTGGCCCTCGGCGGCGGATTCGAACTGGTGCTCGCCGCTACGTTCGCCATCCTGTCGACCGAAGCCTCCTTCGGCCTGCCGGAGTCCGGACTCGGCCTGATCCCCGGCTACGGCGGGACACAGCGGCTTTCCCGGATCACGGGTCCCGCGGTCGCCGCACACCTGATGCTCACCGGCTCGCGGCTGTCCGCGCAGCGCGCGTATGAACTCGGCCTGAGCCCGTTGCCGCCGGTCGCCCCGGAAGAGTTGGTCCCGGCCGCGATGCGAGTGGCGGATCAGATCGCGGCCCGCGGCCCGCGCGCACATGCCGCGATTCTGCAGGCGCTGCGCGCCGGCGCTCCGCAACCACACGAACTCGCGCTCGAGACGGCGCTGGCCGCGGTGGCGACCGGCAGTGCCGAGGCCAGGGAAGGCATCGCCGCCTTCAAGCAGCGCCGTACCGCGGTGTTCCCGGACCTACCGGGTGGGTGGTGAGCGGCGTGTCGGGCATCACGGAGTTGTTCCGGGACGAAACGGACCCGGTTCGCTATATCGCTCTGCAACGGGCGGTTGACGAGCCGGCGAGTGACCAGCTCCTCGACGAGCGGGAAACCGAGGTGCGGGACCGGACACGCGAGGTCGTCGCATGCGAGGTGCTGCCGCGTGCCGCCGCACTGGACCGCAGCCACACCTTCGCGCATGAGAGCTACCAGGCATTGGCCGCGGCGGGCTTGGGCGGCCTGATCTTCCCGCGGCGCTGGGGCGGCACGGAGGACACCAACGTCGCGTACGCGATGGCGATGGAGGAGATCGCCGCGGGTTGTCCGGCCACCAGCCTCGTCTACATGACCCAGATGCACGCGGCATATCCGATCTGGCGCGCGGGCTCCGAGCAGCTCGCATCCCGATTGATTCCCGGGTTGCTCGACGGGACGCGCTATGGGTCGCTCGCGATCACCGAGCCCGAAGCCGGCAGCGACGCGGCCGCACTGCGAACACGGGCCACAGCGGTGCGAGCAGATGGATTGCTCACGGGGTACCGGCTCAGCGGTTCGAAGACCTTCATCACAACCGGCGACCGCGCCGACGTGGTCATCTGCTTCGCCACCGTGGACGCGGCCCGCAAACGTCGTGGGATCACCGCGCTCGTCGTGGAGGGTGCGGCCGACGGGCTCACCCGTGGGCGGCCCTTCGACAAGATGGGGATGCACGGATCGTCCACCGCCGAACTGTTCTTCGCCGACGTCGAGGTACCGCTGGAGAACCTGCTCGGTGCTGAGGGCGAAGGTTGGCCGATCGTGACCGCCTCCGTTGTCAAGTCGCGAATCAGCGCCGCGGCTCAGGGCATCGGGATCGCGCGGGCGGTGTACACGCGCACCCTGTCGGCCCTGCACCGGCTGCACGGGCCCGCGCTTCCGGACGAGACGACGTTCGCCCTGGCGGAGCTGCGCGGTGAGATCTTGCGCGGCCGGCTCCTGTTGCTGGCCGTCGCACGCGAGGTGGACCGCTCCGAGTCACCCGCACCGGGCCGGATCGGGATCATGAAGCAGAGCTGCACCGACCTGGGCTGGCGTGCGGCTGTCGAAGCGACCCGGCTGCTCGGACCATTCGGCGACCTCGCCGACATCGGTGTGGAGCGCTACCTGCGTGACGCGAAGGTCACACAGATCTATGACGGGACGAATGAGGTGCAGCGCCTGCTCATCGGGCGTGACATCGCGCGCAGTATCGGAGAGCTGGTGTGAACGGAAGAGCCCTGGAGGGAAAGGTCGCGGTGGTTACCGGCGCCGGGCGTGGCCTGGGCCGGACGATCGCGGGAGCGCTGTCGGAGGCTGGCGCGGCGGTGACCGTGGCGTCACGCACGCCCGAGCAACTCGCGTCGTTCGTCGCCGAAACCGACGCGCTCGGCGGTCGCGCGCTGGCCGTGCCGACCGATGTCACCGACGAGCAAGCCGTCCGGGAGTTGGTCGATCGGACGCTGGAGGCCTTCGGCCGGATCGACATCCTGGTCAACAACTCCGGCGTCCTGTCCTCGGTCCCCCTGCTGGAGCAGCAAGCCGGGGACTGGGACCGCGTCATCGACACCAACCTGCGCGGTATCTACCTGACCACGCGCGCTGTGGGCAGGCACCTCGTCGAACAGGGCTCGGGCAAGGTGATCAACATCGCCTCCAACTTCGGGCTGATGGGTGTGCCCCACCACGCGGCCTACGCGGTGTCCAAAGCGGGGATCATCGCCTTCACCAAATGCATGGCGGTGGAGTGGGCCCGGAACAACGTGCAGGTCAATGCCCTGGCGCCGGGCTACTTCGCCACCGAGCTGAATTCGGCGCTACGCGCCGACAGCGCCGCCACGGCCAAGGTCCTGCGAGCCATCCCCGCGCGCCGGATGGGCGAGGCCGCCGAGCTCGCGCCGTGGGTCCTGCTGCTCGCCGGCGCCGCCTCGGACTTCATGACCGGCGAGACGATCGTCATCGACGGTGGCCAGTCCGCGCGATGACCAAACCTGCAATGCCAAGGAGATGAGTTCACCATGACCAAGGTCACGACCGTCGCTGTGCTGGGCGCGGGAACGATGGGATCCGGGATAGCCACAGTGGCCACCCGCGCAGGCCACCGCACGATCCTGCACGACCTCACCGAGGAGCGCGTCGAGCGCGGCATCGCCACGGTCCGAGGTTTCCTCACCAAGAGTATGGAGCTGGGGCGATTGTCACCCGAACAGGGTGAGACCGCCATCGCCGGCTTGACCGGCACCACCGATCTCGCGGACCTCGCTGGATGCGACGTCGTCATCGAGGCCGTCTTCGAAGACCTGGGTACGAAGAAAGACCTGTTCGGTGAATTGGACGGGATCGTCTCGGAGTCGACGGTGTTCCACACCAATACCTCCACGCTGTCGGTTACGGCGATCGCGTCCGGGTCGCGCCGCCCCGAGCGTGTCGTGGGTACGCACTACTGCAATCCGGCGCCCCTGATGAAGCTCGTCGAGGTCGCCCGCGGTCAGCACACCGCGGACTGGGCGTACAAGGTGACCGCTGACTACCTGGCGTCCGTCGGCAAGACGGTGGTCGTCGCCAAGGACATGCCGGGCTTCATCGTGAACCGGTTCCTGATTCCGTGGGAGAACAGTTGCATCCGCGCCCTGGAAGCGGGATTGGGCACCAAGGAGTCCATCGACGCCGCGGTGACGGGGGCGCTCGGTCACCCCATGGGGCCGTTCCGGCTGCTCGATGTCGTCGGCATGGACATCCACCAGCAGGTAGCGATGCGGCTCTACGAGCAGTTGCGCGAGCCCCGATTCGCGCCGCCACCCATGGTCGAGCGGATGGTCGCCGCCGGCGACCTCGGACGCAAGACAGGCCGTGGCTTCTACACCTACGACGACACGCGGTTGTTCGGTTCCTGACCGTTTCGCCTCGACATTCCAGCAGCAAGGGAGCAGCAATGCCAGAGTTCGACAGGGTAGCCGTCCTCGGCGGGGGCACCATGGGCCGGGGGATCGCGCAGGTGGCGGCCCAGGCGGGTTGCCAAGTGACAGTCGTGGAGACCAGTGGCGAACGGCTCGACGCAGCCATCGTCGGCATAGGGGACTTCCTCGATGGCGGCGTTCGCCGCGGCAAAATCACCCAGGACGAACGCGCCGCCGTTCTCGAACGGGTGCGTGGCACGACCTCGATCGCCGACCTGACCGATATCCAGCTCGTGATCGAGGCGGTCACCGAGGATCGTGCGGTCAAGCGGGAACTGCTCGCCGAGGTCGCCGGCACCGTGCCCGAGGGAACCGTCATCGTCACCAACACCTCGGCACTGGCGGTGTCCGATCTCGCGACGGCGGTCAGGTCGCCGCAGCGGTTCGCCGGGCTGCACTTCTTCAACCCGGCGCCCCTGATGAAGGTCGTCGAGGTCGTGCGGGCGCTGCAGACCTCGCAGGAGGTGTTCGATCGGCTCATGGCGTTCACCGGGGAGCTGGGGAAGGACGCGGTGCCGGTGAAAGACCGGCCAGGATTCCTGGTGAACCGCCTTTTGATGCCCTATCTGAACGACGTGATCCAGGCCTTCGACGACGGCTTGGCCACCGCGGAGGATTTGGACACCGCCATCCGGCTGGGGCTCGGCTACAAGCAAGGGCCCATGGAACTGCTCGACATGATCGGCCTGGACGTTCACGAGCATGCGGCCCGCAGCGCCTATGAGGCGATCCTCGACCCCGCATTCGCGCCGCCGCCGCTCCTGCAGGCGATGGTCGCGGCAGGCCGGTTGGGCAACAAGACCAGCAACGGTTTCCGTGACTTGGAGGTGGACGCGTGACCGTCTACGAGGACATCCTGGTCGACCGTGACGGCGCGGTTCTCACACTCACCATCAACCGGGAGAAGGCCGACAACAAGGTCCGCCATCAGACCTGCCTGGAGCTCGCTGACGCGCTCCAGCGTTTCCGGCTGGACCGGCAGCTGCGTGCTGCGGTGCTGACAGGTGCCGGGGACAAGTTCTTCTGCATCGGCGGCGAACACGACGAGACAACGTCGCTGGACCAGTCACAGGTGCTGCCGATCATCGACGTATATCAGGCGATCGACACCATCCCCAAGCCCGTCGTCGCCGCGGTGAACGGGTTCGCGGTCGGGGGCGGCAACGTGCTGGCCAACGTCTGCGACCTCACCATCGCCTCGGAGAACGCGGTGTTCCGGCAGGTCGGTCCGCTCGTCGGCAGTTTCGACGCAGGCTACGGCACCTGGTATCTCGAGGACTCGATCGGCCGCAAGCGCGCCAAGGAGATGTGGTACCTCAACCGCAAGTACTCCGCGCAGGAGGCCTTCGCCCGAGGTCTGGTCAACGAGGTCGTTGCGCCCGCGGAGCTGCTCGAGCGCGCCCACGCGGTGGCCCGTGAGATCACCTCCCGGAGTCCGCTTGCGATCGGCGCGCTCAAGGCCGCCTTTTCTGCTCGGCACAACGGAGTGTCGGGGCAGGCGCGGATGGCCCATGACCAGCATTTGACCGTCTACTTGACCACGGCCGAGGCACACGAGATGAACGCGGCGTTCCGCGAGCGCAGGGACGCCGACCCGGAGAGGTTCTGGCGATGACCTGGTCCGGCGCCGCTCTGTCGCAGGATCAGGCGGATCTGGTGGATCTGGTCGGCGCGGTCATTGGCAAACACGGGGACGCGCCTGTCGGCGACGACCCCGGCGAGGCCGCACGTGCGCGGGAATCGCTTGCCGAGGCGGGTCTGTGGACGCTCGGTGTGCCCGAGAGCCAGGGCGGGGGAGGCGCACCGCTCGCGCTGCGGCAAACCGCCCTGTGTGCCTTGGGCCGGCGGTGGACCGCGTGGGCGTGGGCCTGCGCGCAAGCCCACGCGGCCGCCGAGATCCTGGTCTGCGACACCGGCGGCCTTCTGTCCCGCATCCATGCCGGCGAGCCGGTCGCCGTCGTCGACACCGCCGTTCCCGGCGTAGAGCTCGAAGCTGCCGACGGGTACATCCGCGGGCGGGTGTGGCGGCTCGATCCGGCCGGCGATGATCCGCATGTGGTGGTCCTCGTGGACGATTCGACCGCATGGATTCTTCCGCCGGACACGGTGCGGCGGGTGCGGCAGCTGCGCCGCACCGGGATGGCGGGTGCGCTGACGGTCACGGCGGATGTGGCGGCGGCAGTCGATGGCGGGGTGATCGTGACCGGCGCGCCGGTCGACGAGGTGCGCGCCCGCCTGCGGCTCGGTGGGGCAGCGATCGCGGCGGGTATCGCGATCGAGGCCGCGGAACGAAGCCTCGAGTATTCGCGTACACGCATTCAGTTCGCGGCTCCGCTGACCGAGCTGCCGACCGTCCGCGCTTCCCTGTTCGACCAGGCGGGGCAGGCCACCGACGCGCTGGCGCTCGCCCTCGGCGCCGAGCCGTCGCCGCTTCGGGCGGCGGCCGTGCTGGCCGGAAACTGCGAGCGCGCGATCGCCACGGCCACCGCCGCGGTGCAATCCCACGGCGGGTACGGCTACCTGGCCGAGTACGGCATCGAACGCCTTCTGCGCGACGCCGTGTCGCTGCGCGCGGCGACCGGCGCCCTCGCCGGTGCCCGATCCGGTGCGGCCGTGTTGACCGGTCCCTCCGACAGCAAAGCTATGAGGAAACTCCCATGACCGTGACCTTGGCCGGGCTCATCGAGTCAGGCGAAACGTGGATAACCGAGGCGGACGCCGCGCGCTTCCGGGCCGACGACAACTGGGAGAAGCGCACCATCCGTGCGGTCCTGGCCGACGTCGTCGCGGCCGATCCGGACCGGAAGGCGCTCGTCGGCCATCGGACCGACGGCACCACCGAGCGCATGAGTTACCGCGAATTGGACACCGCCGCGACGCACGCCGCGGCGGTGTTGACCCACCTGGGCGTCGAGGCAGGTGATGTGGTCGCGGTGATGCTCCCGAACTGGATCGAGTATGCCGCGCTGCTGTTCGGTATCAACGAGATCGGCGCGATCTACACCGGGATACCGGTGGCCTACGGTGAACGCCAAGCGGCGGCGATCTTGCGCAACAGCAAGGCCAAGGTCTTGGTGGTGCCCCGCCGGTGGCGGAGCGTGGAGCACCTCACGCTCGCCCGGCGGCTGCGAACCGAGCTGCCGTGCCTCGAGCACATCGTCGTTCTCGACGAGGACGGATCGGATCTCGATGCGGGCGAGCACCTGTGGTCGGCGTACACGGATCTGCCGGGTATCGGCGCGGTCGCGGCCGGAGAGCCCACCGACGTCTGCTATCTCGGGTTCACTTCAGGCACGACGGGTGAGCCGAAGGGCGCGATGCACACGCACGAGACGTTGATCCACAGCGTCCGCCGGCTCGTCGAACATCTCGGCGCGACGACATTCGGTGACCCGATGGTGCAGCTGGTCGCCTCGCCTACCGGGCACCACACAGGTTTCGTCTGGGGCGTGCTGTGCACCATTTATATGGCCGGCACCGGCGTGCACGTTGATCGCTGGGACCCGAAGTGGGGCGTGGATATCATCCGCCAGGAGAAAATCACCACGTTCTTCGGCGCCCCGGCCTTCCTCCAGGACATGTTGCGCACCGATCTGGCCGACGACCGGGAATGCCCGCTGCGGTGCGTGGTGGTTGCCGGTTCCTCGGTCCCGCGGACGCTGCCGACGCGGGCCGCTGAGGCATTCGGCGCCTACGTCGCGCCTGCCTGGGGCATGACCGAGTGCAGCATCAATATCTCGTGCACGCCGTCGGCGCCTGCCGAGATCCTGACGACCGATGGATCCGTCTTCGACGGGTCACAGGCCCGGGTGGTCGGCGACGACGGTCGCGACCTGCCGCCCGGCGCGACCGGCGAGCTGCTCGTGCGTGGGCCCTCGCTGTTCCTCGGCTATTTCGAACGCCCAGACGCGACCGCCGCGGCTTTCGCGCGAGGAGGCTGGTTCCGCACTGGCGACACGGCGTCGATCGACGAGCACGGCTGGGTGTCGCTACGTGGGCGCACCAAGGACATCATCATTCGCGGTGGCGAGAACATTCCGGTGACGGAGATCGAGACTCTGCTGTTCGACCATCCTGCTGTCGTGAATGCCGCCGTCGTCGCTGTCCCCGACGCGCGGCTCGGCGAGCGCGCGTGCGCGGTGGTGACGCTGGAATCGGGTGCGCGCCTAGAACTCGGCGAGCTGTGCGAGTTCCTGGCCACTGCGGGGTTGTCGAAGCATTACCTGCCAGAACGGCTCGTCGTGCTCGACGAGTTGCCGATGACCCAGAGCGGCAAGATCCAGAAGTTCAAGCTGCGCGAGCTACTGGCACCGGAAATATCGGGGTGACAGGCGCGGATGACAGGTGCGCAGGCGCCGAGTTCTATGCTGGAACGACGAAGAGTGGGTCGGTGCGGAGTCGCGGCGCGTTGCGGGCTGGAGTGTGGTTGTGACTACTGAGGTTGACGAGGTAGACCGTGGTGGTCCCAATGGGGCCGCGATCCTCGGTCACCGAGTATTGCGTCCCAGACAGCAGGTGGAGGAGGCGCTGCGGACGGCGGTCTTGAGCGGTCAATTGCGCACGGGCGAGCGCCTGCCCCCGGAGACGGAGCTGGCACGTCAGTTCCGTGTCAGCAGGCCGACCATCCGGGAGGCTTTGTCGGCCCTGGAGACCCAGGGCCTGATCCGTAAGGCGCAGGGCGCGGGCGGCGGCAGCTTCGTTCAGACTGTCGACCACCACGCGTTGGGGGAGATCGTGCAGGAGTCGGTGCACAATCTGCTGCAGCTCGGCACGGTCAGTTTCGACGAGGTCGCGATGGTGCGTCAGCATCTCGAAGTGCCGTCGGCGATCCTTGCCGCGCGCAACCGGACCGACGCGGACATCGCCGAGCTTCGCCAGTTGCTCGATGAGCAACGGACTCGCTCCGTCGACGATCCGGCGGTCCCGGAGCTGGACGCGCAGTTTCATATCGCTATCGCGCGGATATCCGGCAATCGCGTTCTCGCTGCCCTGGTCTACGCGGTCCACCGCGAGTCCGAGCCGGTCAGCTACCTCGATTTGTCCGCAGAGGTGGGGCGGGAGACCTACCTGCAGCACGAGTCGATCGTGCATGCGATCGCCGAGGGCGACAGCGCCGCCGCGGAGCAAGCGATCACCGCCCATCTGACCTATCTCCGCAACCACATCAAAGCCGCCAACGGCGAGAGTCAGGACGCGTCCGCTGCGGTCAGGCCCCGCCGCAGCAAGGACAGCAGGTAGGCGCCGCCGATCTTCCCGTCGCGCGGCGGCAGGGCGCCGAGCTGCCGCATCATCTCGGTGATCTCGTACTGCCCGAGGTACTGGGAGAGCAGACCGTCGGTGAACTTCAGGAAGATGTCGCAACCATAGGTGGAGAAGCGGCGGGTGGGGTCGAGCTGAGGTGGACCGCTGCCCTCCTGGCGAAACAGGACCACCGCTCGGCCGTTCTCCGGCGCGGTGAACAATTGCACCTCTTCGAACTGGACGTCCGGCATCGCTGCCCAGATGCGGTCGATGTACTCCGCCATGGCGGCTTTGCCGCGGATGACTTCGGTCCAGAAAACAGTGTCGTCCCAAACGATGTCGGGATGTAGCAGGGCCAGGACCTGCTCGGTGTCATGCGAATTCCACGCCGCGAGCCACCGGTCGGCGAACTCACGCAGGAATGCGGTATCGGGCGTAGTGCCGAGACTCATGATGCAGTACCTCGATTACAGAAGATGCCTTCTCGGGAGATGCCATAGCCGGGACACCGCCCGGCGCAGGCTCTGTCGGTCAGCGTTACCGGTGCGGTCATCCCGATGTCCTCAGAGACCGAGGTCACGACCGATGATCTCTTTCATGATCTCGGTCGTGCCGCCGTAGATGGTCTGGATCCGGGCGTCGGCAAATGCCCTGCTGACCGGGTATTCGCGCATGTAACCGTAGCCACCGTGCAGTTGCAGGCAGCGGTCGGCGACCCGGACCTGCAGCTCGGTGCACCACCACTTCGCCTTGGCGGCCTTCACCGCGCTCAACTGTCTTCGCGTGTGCAGGGCCACGCAGTGATCCACGAAGATGCGGGCGATCTCTACCTCGGTGTGCAGCTCGGCCAGCAGGAACCGACTGTTTTGAAAGGACCCGATCGGCTGGCCGAAAGCACGGCGATCGGTGACGTACTGCATGGTGCGAGCCAGGACGCCCTCCGCGGCGCCGACCGCGGTCACCGCCAGAGAAAGCCGTTCCTGGGGCAGATTGCGCATCAGCTGGAAGAATCCTTGGCCCTCTTCGCCGAGCCGGTTGGCCACGGGCACACGCACATTGGTGAAGTGCAGTTCACTTGTGTCCTGGCCGTGCAAGCCCAATTTGTCCAGATTCCGTCCCCGTTCGAAACCGGCCATGCCCCGTTCGACGACGAGCAGGGTCAGGCCGCGGTGCTTGTCGTCGGAGGTACGCGCCGCCACGACGACGAGGTCGGCGTTCTGTCCGTTGGAGATGAATGTCTTGGCGCCGTCGAGGACGTAGTCGTCGCCGTCGCGCACCGCGCGGGTCGCGATACCCGCGAGGTCACTGCCGGTGCCCGGTTCGGTCATCGCGATCGCGCCGATCAGCTCGCCAGAGGTCATGCCGGGCAGCCAGCGCGCCTTCTGCTCCTCGTTCGTCAGATCGAGCAGGTACGGGCCGACGACGTCGTTTTGCAGGGCGAGGCCAAGGCCCGCCGAGCCGTATCCGGCTCGGGCGAACTCTTCATCCAGCACCGCGTTGAAGCGGAAGTCGTCGACGCCGGTTCCGCCGTGCTGCTCCGGGGTGCCGAACAGGAGCATCCCGGCGTCGCCCGCCTTGCGGAACATCGACCTGTCGACGCGCTTGCGTGCCTCCCACTCCTCGTCATGCGGCGCCACTTCGGCTTTGATGAAGGAACGCACGGTCTGGCGGAACAGTTCGTGTTCCTCGTCGTAGGCGCTGTGCGTCGAGTCAGGCACTTTCGCCCCCGGCCAGGAACAGGTCGGTCTGGAGGTCGGCTTCGGCCGCGTCTGCGAACCGGTATCCGCTGAAGTCGGTGATGCCTTCGGCGCGCAGCACTTCGTCGTCGACGAAGCACTGACCGGTGCAGTCGGCAGCCTTGCGGGACAGGATCGCGTGCGCGGCGTCGGCCATGATCTCGGGCGAGCGCGATACGCGCATCGCCGCGTCCCCGCCGACGATGTTCTGGACGGCCGCGGTCGCGATCGTGGTCTTCGGCCACAGGCAGTTCGCGGCCAGCGGCGACGGGTGCTCCTGGCCGGCGAGGCCGATCGTAAGCATCGTCATGGCGTACTTGCTGACGGTGTACGGCGCGTGCGCGTGCATCCAGTAGGGATCGAGGTTCAATGGTGGCGACAGCGTCAGGACGTGCGGGTTGTCGGACTCGTACAGCTGCGGCAACGCGGCGCTGATCATCGCGAAGGTGCCGCGCGCGTTGACGTCGAGCATCAGGTCGTAGCGCTTGATCGGCAGTTTGCCGATGGGGGAGAGGGTGATCGCCGAAGCGTTGTTCACGAGGATATCGATCCCACCGAAGGCGGCCACGGTTTGCTCCACCGCACGCTGGACATCGTCCTCGTTGCGGACATCGCCGACGATGGCCAGGCCGTTGCCGCCGGCCTCCTGGATCTCCGCCACCGCCGTGTGCACGGTACCGGGCAGCCGCGGGTCGGGGGTGTCGGTCTTGGCGAGCAGAGCGATATTCGCGCCATCGCGCGCTGCGCGAACAGCGATGGACAGGCCGATGCCCCGGCTGCCGCCGGACATCAGAATCGTGCGTCCCGCCAGCGGGCGCGCCGAGATTTCGATGCTCACGAGTAGATTTCTCCATTCTCTGCTTTGCGAACGAGGGACGTCGGCGGCGTGAAACGCTCGCCGTAGCGCTCGGCGAGGTCACGGGATCGCGCCACGAATCCCGGCAAACCATCCTCGTACTGGTTGATGTACTGGATAACCCCACCGGTCCACGCGGGGAAGCCGATCCCGAGGATCGAGCCGACATTGGCGTCCTCGACCGCGCGCAGCACGCCCGCGTCCAGGCATCGGACCGTGTCGAGCGCTTCCGCGAAAAGCATGCGCTCCTGCATGTCGATCAACGGAACGGTCAGGTTCGTGCCACCGAAGGCACCGGTCAGACCAGTCCACAGGCCGGCCTTGCGCCCCTCGGAGTACTCGTAGAAGCCCGCACCGGCCGCGCGGCCCTTGCGCCCCAGCTCGTCGATCATCCGGTCGACGACCGCCGCGGCGGGGTGAACCGGCGATTCGACGCCTGCCGCGCGATAGCTCTCGCCGGTCTCCTCGCGGATCTTGCGCATGAGGGTGAGCGACAGTTCGTCGATGAGCGCGAGCGCGCCGACCGGGTAACCGGCCTGTGTCGCCGCCTGCTCGATCGACGCCGCCGGGACGCCCTCGCCGACGAGTGCGATGGCCTCGTTGACGAACTCCAGGATGACGCGGCTGGTGAAGAACCCTCGGCTGTCGTTGACGACGATCGGGGTCTTGCCGATCTGCCGCGCGATGTCGATCGCCTTGGCGAGGGTGGCATCGCTGGTCTTCTCTCCGACCACGATCTCCAGCAGCGCCATCTTGTCCACGGGGGAGAAGAAGTGCAGCCCGATGAAGTCCTCCGGTGCGGACGCCCCTTCCGCCAGATCCGAAATGGGCAGCGTCGAGGTGTTGGAGGCGATCACCGCGCCGGGTGCGAGGTAGGCCACCGTTTCGGAGATGACCTTCTTCTTCAGTGCGGGGTCCTCGAAGACCGCTTCGATGAGCAGGTCCGCGTCCGCGGCGTCGGCGGCGTCGACGGTCGGACGGATCCGTGCGAGGATCTCGTCCCGCTGTTCGGCGGTGATGGTGCCGCGCTGGACGAACTTGTCCAGAATCTTTGCGCTGTAGGCCTTCCCCCGTTCGGCGGCTTCCTGGGACACGTCCTTCAGTACGACGTCGAGACCCGCGCGCGCACTCACATAGGCGATCCCCGCGCCCATCATCCCCGCGCCCAGCACGACGACCTTGCGCGCCCGATGCGGCGGGTACCCCGCGGGCCGGTTGGAGCCTTCGTTGATGGCCTTCATGTCGAAGAACATCGACTTGATGATGTTGGTCGAGATCGGGCTGCAGACCAGCTCGGCGCAGTACCGCGATTCGATCAGCAGCGCGTTGTCGAAGTCGACCTGCGCTCCTTCCACCGCGGCGGCGAGCAGGCTGCGTTGTGCGGGCGCTGGGGACCCGTGCGTGCGGCCGCGCAGGATCGCGGGCAGCGACGGCAGGATGGCGGCCACCGCCGGGTCGGCCGGGGTGCCGCCGGGGATCCGATATCCGGGGCGGTCCCAGGGCTGGGCCGCCGGTTCGGGATTCGCTAGGATCCAGGCCCGGCACACCTCGGTGAGCTGCGCGGCGTCGGTCACCAGCTCGTCCACGAGTCCCTGGCGCAGCGCGGCGGCCGAACGGAACTTCTTTCCGGTCAGCAGGATCTCTTGCAACGCTGTCTGCAGGCCGAACATGCGGACCGTGCGTGCGGTCCCGCCCGCGCCCGGCATCAGCCCGAGCGTCACCTCGGGAAGACCGACGCTGACGCCGGGCCCGTCGAGGGCGACACGGTGATGACAAGCCAAGGCGAGTTCCAGGCCGCCGCCCAGCGAAGCTCCGGCGATCGCCGCGACGACCGGCCTGCCGAGGGTCTCCAGCCGGCGCAGGGCATGCCTGACGCCCCCGAACATAGCTGTGACCTCGGTGATCCGATCCGGCGTCGCCTGCACGATCATGTGCAGATCGCCGCCGGCGAGAAAGGTCTTCTTGGCCGAGGCAATGATCACTCCGGCGATCGAATCGCGTTCGGCCCACAGGTGGTCGACGAGTACGGGCAGTTCGGCGCGAAACCGGTCGTTGATGGTGTTGGCCGACTGGCCGGGATCGTCCATCGTGACGGTCACAATGCCGTCGGAGTCTCGTTCCCAGCGGAACATCGGGTGTTCGAAGTTGTTCACGGAGTGGCTCCCAGTGGGTTGGTGGAGGCGGTTCACAGCCGCTCGATGAGGGTGGCGACGCCCATTCCGGCGCCGATGCACAGGGTGATGACGGCGCGGCGTGCCTGCCTGCGCTCTAGCTCGTCGAGCATGGTGCCGACGAGCATCGCGCCGGTCGCGCCCAGCGGGTGGCCCATCGCGATGGCCCCACCGTTCACATTGATCTTGTCGAGCGGGATGCCGAGATCCTTGGCGTATTTCAGCGGGACGGCCGCGAACGCCTCGTTGATCTCGAACAAATCGATGTCATCGACAGTCAGGCCGACGTGATCGAGCAGTTTGCGCGTCGCCGGGATGGGACCGGTCAGCATGATCGTCGAATCGGCTCCGGAGGTTGCCGTCGCGACCACCCGTGCTCGCGGGGTGAGCCCGTAGCGGGTGCCGATCCGCTCCTCTCCGATCAGCACCAGCGCGGCTCCGTCGACGATGCCCGAGGAGTTGCCGGCGTGGTGCACGTGCTCGATGCGCTCGACCCAGTGGTAACGCTGCAGCGCCACCGCGTCGAAACCGCCCTGCTGCCCGAGCTTTTCGAAGGAAGGCCGCAGCGAGCCGAGCGATTCGGCGGTGGTGCCCGGCCGCATGTGCTCGTCCTGGTCCAGAACGGTTACGCCGTTGCGGTCCCGCACCGGCACGATCGACTTGGTGAAGTAGCCGCCGGACCAGGCGGCCGCGGCGAGGCGTTGCGAGCGTTCGGCGTAGGTGTCGACGGTCTCGCGGGTGAAGCCCTCGATCGTGGCGATCAAATCGGCACCGACTCCCTGCGGGATGAACGAGGTCTGGAAGTTGGTGTCCGGGTCGTTCATCCACGCGCCGCCGTCGACTCCGAGGGGCAGCCGGGACATCGACTCCACGCCGCCCGCGATCACCAGCTGGTCCCAGCCCGAACGCACCTTCTGGGCGGCGGTGTTGACCGCCTCCAGACCCGAGCCGCAGAACCGGTTGAGTTGGACTCCGGCGACCGTGTCGGGCAGTCCGGCTGCCATCGCGGCCGTGCGAGGAAGAACCGATCCCTGGTCGCCTACCGGGGAGACGATCCCCAGGACCAAGTCGTCGATCGCGGCCGGATCCAGGCCGGGGTGCCGGGCACGGAGTTCGTCGATCAGGCCGACCACCAGGGAAACGGGCTTGATGGTGTGCAGGGAGCCCGAACTCTTCCCGCGTCCGCGAGGGGTGCGGATCGCGTCATAGATGAACGCCTCCGATATCGACGGTGAGTTCGACATGGTCTGTCCTTCCGTTGCTTCATCGAATTGCCATTACGGATCCACACTGTATTTTAGTGAATATTAACTAATGAAGTCCAGAGCGGAAACCCGGTCGACGAGAACTGGGCGCAGAACGGAGGACCGAAGGGGTGGCACCAGCGACAACGGACAGTTCCCGCCTCGGTGCGCGCCGGATCCGGGCCGAAGAGCGCAGGCGGCAACTCGCGCAGGAGGCCGCGCGGCGCTTCCACCGGTTCGGCTTCCACCAGGTGTCGCTGGCGGATGTGGCCAACGCGGTCGGTGTGACCGCACCGGCGGTCTACCGGCACTTCCGGAACAAGAACGCCCTGCTCGCCGCAGCTATTGACAACTCGCTGGACGTGGTCGACACCGCGTTCGACCAGGTCCGCGACGATTCGATGCACGCCCTGCTGTTCAGCCTTGCCGGTGCGGCGCTGGACCGACGTGACCTGTGGGTCCTGCTGCAACGAGAGATGCGGCATCTGGACGGCGAGGAGCGTGCGCCGGTCAAGGCCCGTTTCGACGCGTTCGTAGCCCGGTTCTCCGCTCGGATGCGAAGCGCACGACCCGATTTGGACAATGCGCAGAGCGCACTGCTCGTCACGGCGGTCCTGGGAGCGCTGTCCAGTCCGTCGGTGAGTCGGGTGCAGTTGCCGCGCGAGGAGTATCAACAAGTCCTTGTCGCCGCCGCGGCGGCGGTGGCCGGGGCGCGGCTTCCCGAAACAGGCCCGGCCGCGATCCTCGTGCTCGACGCCGACCGCAGGGATGTCGCGCCCTCCCGGGGCGAGGAGCTGCTGGAGACCGCGATCAGGTTGTTCCATGAGCACGGTTACGGCGCGGTCAGCCTGGACGACATCGCGACGGCGGCGGGCTCGACCGGTCCCAGCATCTACTACCACTTCGCGACCAAGTCGGATCTGCTGGTGACGGCATTCACCAGGGCCGCGCACCGGTTCACGATCGATCAGGAGGGGAGGTCGAATACCGCCCTCGATGACCTGGTGCGCGGCTATATAGAGGTCAGCATCGAGCAGCGGCACCTGATCGGCGTCTACGTCACCGAGGCGATCAACCTGCCCCCGCAATACCGCCGCCGGATCGGCGCCGAGCTGTCGGCCAACGTGGATCAGTGGTCGAACGCGCTGGCGCTGCGACGGCCGGACTTGAACGAACAATCGCGTCTCGTGCTGGTGCACGCGGCTCGCGGCGTCGTGAACGACGTCGCTCGAGTCGGTCAGTTGCATGTCCGCCCGCGGATCGGAGTCGAACTCGAGGCCCTGCTCGGCGCGGTACTCGGCGCGGACCTCGGGTTTCCGATGGCCGTGCGGCAACCATCGAGATGAGACTATGATACTTAGTTAATCTTCACTAAGATCAGGCGAGGGAAGTGGCGTCACGCGAACAAGCTGGACCACATCGGCGCCACCGGCTGCCGGCCGCGCGTCGCCGCGGACTCCGGATACAGCGGTCTTTCACCCGCCGGCTCACTGACGGTCCGATTGCCCGCGTTCGGAAAGGGCGGGGCGACCGAAGGTCTGGGCCACTGACACACGCGCAACCGAGGGCGAAGCCGTCCCTGGAAAGGAGCCGATGGTGACCACCACATCGCATTTGTCCGCCGAATACCGGTACGCGACCTATCGGGCAACAGGCCTGTGGACTGACGAGCGGATCGGTGATCTGGTGTCTGCCCGGGCCGCGCAAGACCCGGATCGCGAGCTGTTCTGCTTCGAGGGCAGGCGGGTCACCTACGGCGAATTCGACGGCTGGACCCGGACGGTGGCCGCCGATCTGTTCCGCCGCGGCGTGCGCAGACACGATCGGGTATTGGTTCAACTGCCCAACTCGCTCGAGGCATTGGTCCTCCAGGTCGCGGCGTTCAGAATCGGCGCGGTCGACGTTCCGATCGTGCCGATCTACCGTGAGCACGAGATACGCCGCATCTTGGCGGACTGCCGGCCTGCCGCGATCGCCGCGATCACCGAGCTGCACGGCCGGCGGCCGGTCGAGGAGATCGACGGCCTGCTCGCCGAACTCGATCTGGAGCCCGTCGTTCGCTACGTCGTCGGGGGGAGCCGGGACGGATGGGCGCACGTGCCTTCCGGTCCGGGCGAAATCGACACGGAACTCCCGGAGCCGCTGTCGGCCGAGGAGCCCGCGCTGCTGTTGTACACCTCCGGCACGACCTCGGCACCTAAGGGCGCGCTCCTGTCCAGCCGGGCGCTGTTCGCGCACATGCGCAACTTCCAGGAGGTGCTCGAGGCGGGTGAGCAGACCGTGACCATGGCGGCGACGCCGCTGTCGCATCTGGGCGGTTTCGTGGCCGGAGTGGTGTTCCCGGCATTCCTCGGCGGCCGGTCGGTGATCGTCCGCGGCTGGCAGCCGGACGAGGCGGTCCGGCTCATCGAGCAGGAACGGGTGTCACTGATGATGGGCGCAACGGTCTTCCTATCCGACCTGGTGGAGCGATACGAGCGAGGCATCGCCGCCGAACATCGCCTCTCCGTGTACGCCTGCGCCGGCGCCGCCATCCCGGCGCCTCTCATCGAACGCGCCGCCGAGGTGGGGGTCTCCGCCTTCCGTGCCTACGGGATGACCGAGACCGCCGGTGTCTGCGCCGGCGCCTCGCGGCACGACCCCCTCGGCCGGCGCCGGGAGTGGGACGGCCGGATCCTGCGCGGCATGGAGATTCAGGTCGTGGACGAGCAGCGGCGGCTGGTGGCGCCGGGAACGGTAGGAGAACTGCGGATACGAGGGCCGCAACTGCTGTCCGGCTACACCGACGCGGAGCTGACCGCGGCGCAGATCGATGGAGACGGCTGGTTCTACCCCGGTGATGTCGGACTGGTCGACGATCAGGGGTGGGTTCAGATGACCGGCAGGAGCAAGGACATCATCAACCGCGGCGGCGAGAAATTCTCCACGATGGACATCGAACTCGCCATCGCCTCGCACCCTGATGTGGAGAACGCGGCGGTCACCGCCGTACCGGACGACCGGCTGGGCGAGGGCGTCGGGGCATGGCTCGTGCTGCGCGGCGGCGTCCAGTGGCAGGGACCGGATCAGCTGATCGTGCACCTCGAGCAGCAGAAGCTGGCCAAGCAGAAGATCCCCACGCACTGGCACGTCGTCGCGGCTATTCCCCGGAGCGCGACCGGGAAGATCCAGAAGCATCGGCTCGCCGAAATCGAAGACATCGACTATTCCACCCGAACCCGATGACCTCGGGTTTCCACTGAGGGAAACACACGAAAGGACGCAACCGTGACCGAATTCCAGAACATCAAGTCGACAGCCGAAGATGGCGTGGGCACGATCACCTTCGACCGGCTCGACCGCCGTAACGCGCTCAGCGTGGAGCTCATGACGGATTTGAGCGATCAGCTCGACGCCTGGGCCTATGACGACGACGTCGCCGCGGTGGTGATCACCGGTGGTGAGGATGTGTTCTGCGCAGGTCTGGACCTGAACTTCCAGTCCGGATTCAACGACACCGAGACTCGCGCGATCTACTCGGAGGCGTGCCTGCGCGCCTACGGCACACTGCTGGACTACCGCAAGCCCACCATCGCCGCGGTCGGCGGACCCGCTTTGGGTGGTGGTTGCGATATCGCCGTCTTCGCCGACATCCGGATCGGCAGCGAGAACGCGATTTTGGGATATCCGCAGATCAAGTTCGGCCTCACACCGTACTTCTCCCCACTCTGGCGGATCGTCGGCCTGAGCCAGGCGAAGCTGCTGACGTTCTCCGGCGACCGGATCGACGCTCAGGAGGCTTTGCGGATCGGACTGATCGATCGGCTCGCGCCCACCGGCCGAGTCGTGGCGCAGGCGACCGCGCTGGCGAGTTCCATCGCCGAGACCACGGCCAAGTCCGCGGTGAACAACAAAGAGATGGCTCGGCGAGCGCCCGCCATGGATCCGATCAGCGCGCTCACCTACGAGACGCTCGCCTACCGGGAGGTGATCTGGCACCCGGACATCGTGGCGCGGATCAACGAGGCCTACAGCAAGATCAAGAAGAAGTAACCGAGCCGCCTGCCTGCCCGAGCACGAGGAGCACGATGTCCTGCCCGAAGTCTGTTTATGGTGGTCTTCCGACGTCCGATGGCGAATTCCTGACGGACCTGTCCCCGGACTGCAAGCCGGGCGCGGTGGAGCGGCGCTTCGGTGTCGTCGGATGCCGCGCCGATGGCTCGCTGCTGCGCTCGGTCATGCTGACCGGCCCGTGGATGAACGACTCCGCCGGGCGTGCGCAGGTCGGCGCGCTCGGCGTGCTGCTCGACCACGTCCTCGGCGAGGTCTTCTACGTCGCCCGCGCGGCGGACAAGTGGTCTTTGACCACTGAGCTGTCGCTCGATGTCATCGTGCCGCCGCCGTGGACCACGACCGCGGTGCACGCCATTTCCTGGGCCCCGCAAGAGGATCGGACATCGGGATTCGCCCAGTGCGAAGTGCGGGACGACGCTGGGATACTCATCGCCGTCGGCACCACCCGGGTGCAATACGTGGCTGCCTCGCAGGCACTGAACGGCACCCAGAATATGGCCGAATTCGGTTCCGGAGCAGCGAATTTCGCCGAGCATATGGGACTGCGGATCGCCTCGGACGCGGATGCCGTGCGCGTGGAGCTCACCGATCCGCGACGATGGCACAACGTATACGGAATCCTGCACGGCGGGGTGTGGGCGGGCCTGGCCGAGGCGGCGGCCGCCGAGGTGTTCGCGAGGCATGGCTGCCTGCGGACCGCGCGGCTTCAGGTCGCGTATCTGCGGCCGCCCGCGCGGGGTGCGGCGGTGCGCGTCGAGGCCCGGCCGGTTCACGTCGGCCGACTGTTCGGGCTGATCGAGGTGACCGGGCTCGACAGTACCGGCCGGCAATGCGTCCGAGCCGTAGTCACCGGACGGCAATACGAGTCGTGACCGTCGCCGCGCACGAATAACAGAAGCGTTGCAGGCACCGAACTTTCACGAACTCGTGGCAAGTGTTGTCGGCTTCGACGCGGGTCCGGACCGGTGATACGCGCTCGACTCCGCGGCCGAGGCGCGGTCATCGGCCTGTCGAGGCGCCTGCCCCCGAGCGGGCAGCGGTGCGGCCTGCCGGTCAGCGCGATCGCCTCGAGGGCGCACACCGGCACGCCGGATCGCTTGTTCTACAACGAGTTGCGCGCAGGCCTACTCGCGTCGGCCCATCCGGACTGCTCCTCGAGCGGGCGGGCGCGGAGGCAGGCTGCGGTTGGGCCGCAGGGGTGCGTCGACTGCCCTCGCAGTATGCGCGCTCGGCATCCGCTGCGCTGACACCCGCCGTCGTGCCCGAACGCTGGTCCGGGAGCACGGATTTCACGGCAGATGCCAGCTAACCGGTCACTCGCTCGCCGGGCCGCTCGGACAACCGGGCGGCGATGGCGGGCGCTGCTCTGCGCAGGACAGCCGCCACAGCCTTGTGCACGGGAGGGGTTCTCACCTGACCGGGGTGAACTCGCACCACTGCTCGCTGATGCCGTTGATCAAGGTGCTGACGAGGTACTTGGGCTCGCCGACCGCCTTGATGTCGGGCAATTGGGTGTAGAGCTCTCGGACGATGGATCGCAGCTGTGCCTTGGCGAGGTGCGCGCCGAGACAGTAGTGCGGTCCGCCGCCACCGAAGGCGACGTGCGGGTTGGGGGCGCGCTGGAGATCGAACTCCAGCGGGCGGTCGAAGACCTCCTCGTCACGGTTGCCGGAGCTGTAGAACATGGCGACCTTCGCACCGGGCTCGATGGTCACGCCGTTCAGCTCGAATCGCTCCAAGGCGGTCCGGCGGAAGGTCATCACGGGTGATGCCCAGCGCACGAACTCTTCGACGGCGCCGACGATCCGTGCGTCGTAGTCGGCCAGCAGCCAGTCCCGCTGCTCCGGGTGCATAGTGAGTGCGCGGAGCGTGTGCGTGGTGGTCTGTTTGGTGGTGTCGTTGCCCGCCACGCACAGCAGCGTGAAGAACGAACGGATGTCGTCGTCGGTGAGCCGCTGTCCGTCGACTTCCGCGGCGATGAGTGCGGAGATCAGATCGTTCTCGGGCCGCTCGCGGCGCATCTCGATCACGTCCTGGCATGCGCCGTGCAGGGTCACCAGGGCGTTGAACATGACCGTGAGCGAATCCGAGTCCGCGATCGTCTCGTCGTCCCCCCAGCTGATCATGGCGTTGGCCGCCGCGGTGACTTCTTCGCGACGCTCCTGCGGAATCCCGATCATTTCCGAGATCGTCCACATCGGCAGTCTCGACGAGACCTCCGATACGAATTCGACTTTCCCCTTACCCGCGATGGCTCCGACGATACGCCGAGCCTGCTCCGCGATCTGATCCTCGATCAGACCAACCCGCTTGGGAGTGAACACCGAGCTGATCAGTTTGCGGACCTTCGGATGGCGCGGAGCGTCCATCGCGAGAATGGAGCTGGCCATCTCCAGTACCTCCGGCGGAAACTCCTCGAAGGTCGGCCCGCCCCGGGCGGAGGAGAACACATCCGCGCGGCGGCTCACGGTCGCGATGTCGTTGAGACTCACCACGGCCCAGTAGCCAGGGGATCCGTCGTCGCCGCCCATGAGGGGGCTGTGGATCGGCCGCTGCCAGGACACGGGTGCTTCGGCCCGCAGCCGTGCGAACAACTCCTCTCGCTGCTCTGGGCGAAGTCTCCAGAATTCGTCACTGGAGATGTCGATCGGGTGATACGGCCGGTGGGCCGCTGTGGTGCTGGTGGAAGCGTCAGGCGTTGACAAGGTCGAACCTCCCGATATTTGCGCATCTGGGCGTGACGCGGAGCGCATCGATGCCCGCCGTCCACGGCAAGGGCTCGTCTGCGTGGATCGGATCCTGCGCCTGCCGCCCTTTGTCAAGGCGATATCGCTCACGATGTTCCGCGCCAACAGTTGAGAGGATAGTCTAGTTAGCATTAACTAAGCAATGGTTTGTTGCCGTGCCCGCAGCCGGGCACGATTGGCGAGAGCGAACATCAGAACACAGCAGCGAGGAGCCGCAGCATGGCCTCACCGGACGGCGCGATAGCCGTGCGCGCCGCGCGCCTGCCCGCAGCCGAGCGCCGCGCACAGCTGGCACTGGCCGCGGCGGCCCGGTTCCATCAACTCGGCTACCACCGTGTCTCGCTCGCTGACGTGGCCGCGGAAGTCGGTGTCACCGGACCGGCGGTGTACCGGCATTTTCGCAACAAGCAGGCGTTGCTGGCCGAAGCGATAGCGACCGGCCTGGACGCGGTCGACGAGGCGCTGGTCCGCACCACCGACGGCTCCCTCGACGACCTGATCTCCGCTCTCGCCGACATCGGGATAGATCGGCCTGATCTGTGGATCCTGCTGCAACGCGAGTCCCGCTTCCTGGACCCGGACTCGGGCGCAAAGGTCTGGGAGCAGTGGGGTCGCATCACCGACGAGGTAGCCGAACGATTGCGAAGAGAACGGCCTGGTCTCACCCCCGGCACGGACCGTCTGCTGGTGGCCGCGGCGGCGGCGGCGTTATCCAGCCCCTCGATCAGTAAGACGACGTTGCCGCGCATGGTGTACGAGCGTGAACTCGCCCGCGCCGCCCTGGCCGTGCTTCGTCTCCGTCTCGAAGACCTCCCGGCTCGCGATGCGCCTGTCGGGCAGCCGAAGGACGAGGCGGTCGAACCCGTCGAGCCGGTGGACTCCCGGCGCACGGAGGTAGTCGACAAGGCGATCGATCTGTTCTTTCATCGGGGATACAATGCGGTCCCGCTCGATGACATCGGTGCCGCGATCGGCATGACCGGACCGAGCCTGTACTACTACTTCCCGACCAAAGCCGACATCCTGGTCGCGGCATTCGAGCGCGCGACCACCCGGCTGGCGGCTGACCGGAAGCGCCGTGCCGTGAGTGGCGCGAGCCCATCCTTGGCAGAGCTGATCAGCTCGTACACCGCATTCTGCTTGCAGAACTATGCGCTGGTCGGCATCTACGTCTGCGAGTCGGTCAATCTGCCGCCCGCTGCTCGGCAGCAGACGACCGCCGTGCTCCGTGAAGGGGTGCGGGAGTGGGTGGTGGCATTGCAAGAGCTCGACGGAAGGCTCTACGACGCTGTCGCCAAAGTCCGCGTAAACGCGGCCCTGTCGGCCGTGCACGAGCTGGTCCGGGTCGAGGACATACACGCGCGGCCTCGATTGGCCCAGGAGATCGATGCGATCGCGCACGCGATACTGGTGCACGCCTGAGCGGTCTTTCCCGCTGGGAGATTCGGAGCGCTCTGCTCTGCCCCTTGATTTTCTAGTTAGGGCTAACTAGATTTTAGCCAGGTTGTGCCAGACATCACAGTGGTCCAGCCGTGCCGGCCGCCTCGGCAAGCTGAGATTTCGAGATCGGGAGGCGATAGCGCCCGTGAAATGTCCAGACCCTTCGACAGCACAAGGGATGCCGCCCCGGCATCTCCGGGCGCTTCGGTCGCTCGTCGGCCGAGACCGATCGCCCGTGTCCCATTCCGGAGCCCGGCCACGGCCGCGAGGCGTGCAGGAACCACGCTCTGATCCATGTCGCGTCGGGGAGCGAAATCGCGCGGTGCGCAAAGGCTCGCTCCCGTTCAGAACACTTCACTACAGTTCGTAAGGAGCAGATCGATGTACCCGGGTACTTATGCCGCCCGCACGCCCGACAAAGTCGCGGCGACCCTCGTAGACACGGGCGAGACCCTGACCTACGGCGAGCTCGAGGACCGCTCGACCAGACTGGCCCACCTGCTGGCCGACTCCGGGCTTCGCCCGGGCGATGTAATCGCCCTGCTGACCGACAACGATCTGCGGGCTTTCGAGGTCTACTGGGCAGCCCTGCGCTCCGGCCTGTATATCACCGTCATCAACCACCACCTCGCGTCCGAAGAAGTCGCCTACATCGTCAATGACTCGGGTGCGCGTGCGCTGATCGTCGCGGCGGCCAAGAGCGAGGTCGCGTCCGCCATCGCAGGCGAGACGGTCGCGGTGAAACTCGAGCTCGCCTTCGGTGGCACGGTCGAAGGCTATGCGCCATACGAGGACGCACTTGGCTCCGCTCCGGACACGCCGCTGGACAATCAGCCGCACGGCATGCCGATGCTGTATTCGTCGGGCACCACCGGCCGGCCCAAAGGCGTCCGGCCCGCGCTGCCCGCGACCCAGATCACCGAGGGGGGAGACCCGCTGGCCGGCTTGCTGCGGATGTACTTTCAGCTCGGTGAGGACACGGTGTATCTCAGCCCCGCGCCGATCTATCATGCCGCGCCGCTGCGCTGGTGCGCCGCGGTGCACGCCGCAGGCGGAACCGTCCTCATGCTGAAGAAGTTCGACGCGGAGACCTGCTTGCGCGCGATATCCGAGCGGGGTGTCACGCACGCCCAGTTCGTGCCCACGATGTTCGTGCGCATGCTGCAACTCCCCGAGAATGTTCGCGATCGGTACGACGTATCCGGTCTGCGCTCCGCCGTCCACGCCGCCGCCCCGTGCCCGGTCGAAGTCAAGCAGAAGATGATCGATTGGTGGGGGCCGATCCTGGTGGAGTACTACAGCGGTACCGAAGGCAACGGTATGACGATCACCGACAGCGCGACGTGGCTGACCAAGCCCGGCACTGTCGGAAAATCGGCTATCGGAGTGCTGCACATCTGCGACGACGAGGGCCGCGAGCTGCCCGTCGGCGAGATCGGCACCGTTTACGTGGAACGCGAGACCCAGGTGTTCGCCTACCACAACGCCCCCGAGAAGACCGAAGCCGCACAGCATCCCGACCACAAGACGTGGACGACCCTGGGCGATGTCGGTTACCTGGACGAAGACGGTTTCCTGTTCCTCACCGATCGCAAGGCTTTCATGATCATCTCGGGTGGTGTGAACATCTATCCCCAGGAGACGGAGAACATCCTGACGCTGCATCCGGCGATTCACGACGTCGCGGTGGTCGGCCTTCCCGACCCGGAGATGGGCGAGTACGTCGCTGCGTTCGTCGAGCCCGCCCCGGGAGTTCAGCCGGGGCCGGAAACCGAGCGGGAGATCATCGCTTTCGTCAAGTCGAAGATCGCCTCGTACAAGGCGCCGCGGAAGGTGTTCTTCGTGGACGACCTGCCGCGGACGCCGACGGGCAAGCTGATCAAGGGTGAACTGAAGAAACGGTACGCCGGGTCCTGAACACCTTTCTCGGGCGTCCGTCGGAGCTCGGCTCCGTCGACGATGGGCGTCCGCCCATCGACTATCTAATGCAGATTAATCAAGACGCTAATCGTTCAGGCCGTCGGCGCGCCCGATGTCGAATAGAAAATCGCGGCCGACGACCTCCGATGAAGTAGGTAGGAAATGAGAGAATCGAAACTGACCGCACGGATCGGAGGTCGCGTTGTCGCCATTACCGGTGCGGCGCGGGGAATCGGACGGGCGACCGCCGAGGCGTTGCATCGCCGCGGCGCCAAGGTGGTGATCGGTGACATCGACGGCGACGCCGTCGTGCGCGCGGCCGCCGAGATCGGGCCGGATGTCGAAGCCATGCGGCTCGACGTCGCCGACGAGCAGTCTTTCGCCGCCTTCTTGGCCCGGGCGGAGAAGCGGTTCGGCCCACTCGACATTTTGATCAACAACGCGGGCATCATGCCGATCGGCCCGTTTCTCGACGAATCGACACCGCTGTCGAAGCGAATCCTGGACATCAACGTCGCGGGTCCTTTGATCGGCATGCGCACCGCCTTGCCCGCCATGATTGCTCGTGGACAGGGACACATTGTGAACGTGTCCTCCATGGCAGGTACCGCGCCGGTGCCCGGGGGCCTGACCTACGGGGCCAGCAAAGCGGCTGCCATCTCGATGACCGAGACGGCGCGCGTGGAGTTCGCGAAGGCGGGCGTGTTCTTCACCTGTGTCCTGCCGTCGTTCACCAATACCGAACTGATCTCGGGCACATCGGGTACGCGATTCTTCCGTACGCTCGAGCCGGGAGAGGTGGCCGAGGGCATCGTGCGCGCAATTGCGGCACGCAAGCGGGATGTCTACCTGCCTGGGGCGCTCGGCGTCATGTTGCTGATCCAGCCTCTGCTCGGGCGTCGCCTGCGGGACACCCTGAACCGTCTGATCGGCGCCGATACGACTTTCCTCGAGTTCGACCGCGCCGAGCGGCAGCAATACGATTCGCGGGTCGGGGTCGCCCTCTCCGATAGCGCTTCGGAGGGGGCCGGTCCTGAGGCCGAAGAGCCGAAGGGTGCGCCGACCAGGTGAGAGCGATCGGTGGCGACATGGGCGACGCGGCTCGCCCGCAACCACTTCGCCGACGTGCACCGCGCCGGATGTGCAGCAGCCGGGTCACCGAGAAGGGACGACCGGCTCCGGATCGGCGCTCAGGTACCCCTTTTCGCATAGGCGTCCTGCAAATCGCGCAACAGTCTGCGCACAACCCATTCGAACGCCGCCAGGTTCTCGCCGGCGTCCAGTTGCTGGTATCCGGTGAGGAGGTACAGGCCCCAGCGGGTATGGTTCAGCGCTTCCTCCTCGTCGTCGAAGATCATCCGCGCGGCTTGCAGCACCACCTCCATCCGCTGGCTGTCCACCGCGTCCTGCACTGCGCGGACTTCGGGGTCGATCTTGCTCCAAACCCGTATCGCGGCCTCGGCGCGATGGGGGAGTTCGAGTGCGAAATGCACCAGTGTCTCCACCTGGTCGGTGGGGTCGCGGTGTTGCTGCGCGATTTTCACCAGCTGCGTCGTGCGCTCGCTGAGCCAGTGCGCGAGCAGCTGCGAGGTGAAATCGTGCCAGTTGTCGAAGTAGTGATAGAACGACCCTGTCGTCACCCGGAGCCGCTTGCACAGCGGCGCCTGCTTCAGTGCGCTGTAGCCCTGTTCGGCGAGCAGTTCGAACGCGGCATCGAAGTAGTCCTGCTTGGTGGCCATGGGTCTCCGTCGGTATGTGGGGTTGTCGGTTGCTGACGCTGGCCGGAAGCCGCCACTTGTGCGTAAGTCTACTTATGTTACGCTAATCACATTGTCGGTGAGCCGCACCACGACGGGGTTGGCGTAGCTGAGCGGGATCGGCTCGACAGCGTAACGCGTGGCCGGATCGGCAGCTTGCGCTGGGATATCGATCTGCGGGACGGTGCGACAATTCTCGGACAAAATTTAATTGAAGCTATATTCCATTTTGACACGGGCGCTGCCGCGTGGGAGAGGAACTGGCATGGCCTTCAAGGACGCGGGCGAGGTTTACAAATACATCGGAGGAATCTTCGATTCCGTGTTCGCCGACCCGGAGATCGGGCCGAAGTTGGCGGCCACCGGTGTCGTTCTCGGTTTCGAGTTCTCCGATCCGGAGGCCTTCCTGGTCGTCGACGCGGCCGCGAGTGTGGTGGAACTGGGACGGGAGCATTTCGGGAGGGCGACCGCGACCATGCAGATGACTGCCGACACGGGCAACGCCTATTGGCAGGGAAAGGTCAGTCTGCCGCTCGCGATGGCCAGGGGCAAGATCAAGATCAGCGGGAACATCGGAAGCATGCTCAAGCTGGCTCCACTGGGCAGCAAGCTATACCCCGTCTATATCGAGAGCCTGAAGCGGGACGCGCGCGCGGACCTACTGGTCTGAGACGGCGAAGAGCAGCGGATGTATCGGAAGAGCTACCGCACCGATGTTCCCGGAAGTCCATGCCGTCGAATACCTCCCGGCGATGTTGTGCCGATGAGCACACCGAGCAGATCGAAACCGAGCAGATGACGACAGACCAGATGAAGACCGATCAGACGACTGCCGAGCAGGTGACTGCCGAGCAGGTGACTGCAGCAGTGGCGCGAATGCGGCGTGGATTCGCTTCGAACCGGACCCGTGGCCTGGAGTGGCGGCTCGAGCAACTGCGGAGCATTGTGCGGCTGCTCGACGAGCGGGAGGAGGAGATCGCCGCCGCGCTCGCTGACGACCTCGGCCGGAACAAAGCCGAGGCATGGTTCGGTGATATCGCCTCCACCCGCGGTGAGGCCGTTTTCGCGATCAAGCACTTACGCCGCTGGATGCGGCGGCAGCGGCAGTCGCTGTCCGTCATCCATTACCCGGGCTCGGCATGGATGCAATTCGAGCCGCTCGGAGTGGTGCTGATCATCGGACCGTGGAATTATCCGGTCTATCTGACACTCTCGCCTCTGGTCGCTGCCTTGTCGGCCGGTAACTGCGCGGCGCTCAAACCGTCCGAGCTCGCCCCCGCGACGTCCGCCCTGCTGGCCCGGGTGGTGCCGGAATACCTCGATTCCGACGCGGTTGCGGTGGTCGAGGGCGGTGCATCGGTCACCCAGGATCTTCTGTCTCGTGGGTTCGATCACGCGCTGTTCACCGGTGGTACCGACATCGGCAAGAAGATCATGGCCGGCGCGGCCCCGACCTTGACTCCGGTGACCTTGGAACTGGGCGGCAAGAGCCCGGCGATCGTCGCCCAGGACGCGGATCTCGATGTGGTTGCCCGCCGGATAGCCTGGGTCAAGCTGTTGAATTCTGGGCAAACGTGCATTGCGCCGGACTATGTCCTGGCAGACAGTCGGATTCGCGATCGCCTCGTGGACAAGATCGTCGCGCAGATCCGCGAATTCGAACAGGAGTCGAGCGTCGACGGGAGGCGCATCGTCAACCGGCGCCAGTTCGATCGCCTTGCTAGCTATCTGGACAAGACGCAGGGACGGATCGTGCTCGGCGGGCGAGCGACCGAGTCGTCGTTGTCGATCGAGCCGACCGTGATCGTCGATCCGCATCCGGAGGACGCGGTGATGCAGGAGGAGATCTTCGGGCCGATCTTGCCCGTGCTGTCGTACGAAACACTCGACGAGGCGATTGCCTTCGTGAACGCGCGGCCGAAACCGCTTGCCGGGTACTACTTCACGAAGTCCGGCTCCGTGCAGAAGCGTCTCGTCGACGATATCCCGTGCGGCGGCGTGGTGATCAATCACATCGCCATGCACTGCCTGGTGCCGCAACTCCCGTTCGGCGGAGTCGGCGCCAGCGGCATCGGCGCTTACCACGGTCGCTGGGGTTTCGAGGCATTGAGCCACCGCAAATCTGTTCTGAAGAAGACGTTCCGTCCGGACATTCGGCTCATCTATCCGCCGTACACCGACCGCGCGATGAAGATCATGCGCAAGATCTTCTAGTCGTCGGTGCGATGAACGTCCTTGTTGCGGACGGCCGCGATGTCGGCAAGGTCTGCGCATCCGGGAAATGAGCCTCGCTCCGTCAACCGGTTTCGTTCGCGTAATTTCGTCGGGCGCGGATGTACGAGCCCGGTACAGGAGGATTCTTTGCCACCGAGTGACTCCCTTTGTCGCGGTGAAGAAGGCTTGTCCTGGGGCTCGCGCCGCACCAACTTTCGGTATCCCAGGGCGTGCCCCCGGGGTCGGAGTCATCGGTTCCCTGTCCGTTGACCGGGATGAAAATCTAATTTGTTCTCAATTCAAATGTGGCCGCGAATAGGGCCATGAACAAGTGGGGAGGATCGGATGGCATCTCGATCGTTACCCCGACAGAGGAGGCGGAAATGTCAAAGGTCGTTGTCGATCGAAGCAAGTGCACTGGGTTGGGAATTTGCGAGTCGCTAGCTTCGGCGTTCTTCGAAGTCGACGACAATGGCGAACTCATCCAGCTTCGGGAAGACGTCCCGGATGACGAGCTAGCCTCGGTCGAGCAGGCGGTGCAGGGTTGCCCGACCGAGGCGCTTCGGATCGTGCGCTGACTGCGGATCAGGTGGATTCGGCTCGCGCCTCGAGCGTCGCCTGCCGCGGTGCTCGTCGGCGCCGCGGTGGCGATGTGGATTCTCCGGCCGGGCCGGAATGGCCGACGACCGTCTCCCCATACCACAGTCTGCGCATCAGGCCCGCGACGTCCTCCAACTCTGCCGTGGTGAACGTCGGCAGACCGAACATGTCGTACATACCCTTCGCACCACGCCCAAGACCGAGGGTGAACCGTCCGCCTGTGAGCCGGTGCATCGTCGTCGCGAAGGACGCCGTGACCAGGGGAGGGCGGGTGTTGGTGTTCGTCCCGCAGTGATGATCTGCAGCGAGCTGCTCACGGCACCGGCGGCGCCGCACAGGGTGACCGCCTCCTTGATGTTCCACCGCTCCGAGATGAACGCCGAGCCCAGCCCGAGCTGCTCGGCTTGCACGACCTCATCGATCAGGTCGCGCGGTGAACGAGGCGCGCCTGCGAGCAGATAACAGCCCAGCTCCGGATGAGCAGATCGGCTGGTCGTGCATGTCGATATCCTTCATGACCTAGATCGTCTGGATCCGGGCGTCGGTGAACGAGCTTCCAAGTCACTGGTATTGGGGCTGGTGTCGGGCAAGCCACCCTGATGAGAAAACGCAGTGGCATATCAAAGGTACTTGCTCAGATCGGGATAGCCCGTGATTTCCCAGCCGCCGTCGACGACAAGGCTGGTTCCAGTGATGTAACCAGCGTCGTCACTGGCCAGATAGAGGCACGGCCCGGCGACCTCGGCGGCGCTGGCAGGATGCCCGAGTGCGATTCTGCTCAGATAGTCGGCCCGCAGTTCGGGATGACTCAGGAACTGCGCGGTGGCTGGTGTGTCGACCAGTCCGGGCAGGATGGCGTTAACTCTGATTCCGTATCTTGCCAGCTCGAGCGCGGCGTTCTTGGTAAACATCTCGGTGCCGGCCTTGGCTGACGCATAGGGACTGCCGCCGAACATCGGAACGTGTGCGTTGAGCGACGAGACGTTGACGATCGCCCCGCCACCAGTCCTCCGCATCAGGCGCGCCTCGTGTTTGGTGCAAAGGTACACACCCTTGAGGACCAAGTCTATTGTGTAGTCCCAATCCTCCTCTGGCAGTTCGGTGACGGGGGCGATCCGGGCGGAGCCCGCCACGTTGAACGCCACGTGGAGGGCTCCCCACATCTGCTCGGCGATGTTCACCATGTTCTCGGCTTGGTCTTCGACCGTGACGTCTGTGGGTACGCCGAAGAACGCGTCGCCGAGCTCGTCGTTGAGTGCTTCGAGTCCATCTGCGGAGATATCGCCACCGACCACATGTGCGCCTTCTGTGACCAAACGCCGGGTGATCGCGGCTCCGATGCCGGATGCCGCGCCGGTGACCACCGCGACTTTGTCGTCGAATCGACCAAGCTTGCCTGTCATGAGATTGCGCCTCCCTCCAGAGCGAGACGAGCGGTCAGCAGGTCGAGGTGCGTGCGACGTCGACTGCGGGCAGCGTCGTCGATTCGGTCGGGTGTCCACTCCAGACCGACGTCGCCCCGCACATCCACCTCGGTCACTCCTGGTAGCCGACCGATGAAACGACGTGCTTCGGCCACGAAATGTTCGAGCATCATGCAGGTGGGCGATGTCAGGCACATATCAATACGGACGGCGCCGCCGTTGATGTCTATCGCTTTGATCAGGCCCATTTCGACGATGTTCATCGGGTTACCGGACCCCACACTGCACGGGTCGATGACCTCGCGCAGTTGCTCGTAGATGCGGTCAGCAAGGTCGTCCATACGCTTGTGTGTGCTCATACGACGGCGACCTTCGTGGTCGAGTAGGCGGGAACCGAGATGTCGGCGCCGCTGAACTCGTCGCGTGCCATGCCGGCCGCGAGTTTCTCGATGTCCAGGCCCGCCATGCGGGCATAGTTGCGACCGAGGATGTTTTCTTTGGTTTCTTCGCTGATCTGCGGGACCGAGCTGAACAGCCCGCCGTCGTTCGCCAGCAGGTCGTCCGGAAACTGGAAACGCGCGAACGCGTCGAGCAGCGGACGTGGGTGGGCCGCCATCGCGCCGGTGGCCCAGACCATGCGATCGAGTGCAAGTGGTCCGCCCACGCTGCAGAGTCCCAGGAGGAGCGAGGCGAAGGTTCGCGGATTCGCGCCGAGGATGAAACTGAGGCCTTCGAGGTTAACCCAAACGTTCGGGAATCGGCCCAGTAGCCAAGCGGTCTCCTCAACGAACGCCACGCCGCCGTGGACAATCTCGAAGTTCAAGTCGGGAAATGCCGCGGCAGCGGCATCCAGATCGTCGACCTTGTAGGACTGCATCGGCACGTCGCCGAATGGGATGGCCTTGTGCACAGCTACGGTGCGGATCCCATGCTGGCGGGCCCGCTCGAAGAACGGGAATGCAACCTTCGGGTCGCCCATCCGCCAGCCCTCGTGGTAACCCTTAGTCCAACTGGATGGGTAGAGCTTGAGGCCAATCGGCGCCAAGAGTTCGACCTGCCGGTCGAACTCTTCAAGCGCGGCTTTGCCGCGGAGCGGATCGACGGTGGCGTAGGTAAGGAACCGCGACGGCCATCGTCGGATGGTGTCGGCGGCCTTCTCGACGGAAGTCATCCCGTCGTGGTAGGCGCCGATCGGTGTGGGGTGGAAAATGGCGAAGTCCGTGGCACTTTCGCGGAAGAGGAGGTTGGTAACCTCGTCCGTGCTCCAATCTCGGATCCACTTCTCCGGGGGTACCGCATACTCGGGTGGGACGTTGCCCCCAGCCACTGCATAGACCATCTGGGTGATCGCTTGCGCCGTCGGTTGCACGGCGTAGTTCGACGGGTCCACGTTGTAGGCATGGGCCACGCCGTCGATGACAAACTTTCCGTCGAGCATCTGATCGCCTTTGCTCAGGTTGCGTAGGTCGTTTTCACGCTAAGGAGCGGGGCGGTGACATGGCAGTGCACGAAGGTGGACGAAAGGACAAAAGGCGATCGTGACGCATTGGCAACCTAGTGAATAGACACTATATTTGGCACGGGGTGGCCCCTTCTCAGCTCGGAGGGGCTGTTGACCACGTTGAGGTGGGAACCATTGGTCGCGGCACCAAATGACTATTCACGGCGCCATGGATTGACCGTGTCGGGATACGAACGTGTCTTCACCGTGCTCGAGCACTGCGATGGTGCGACGGCGATGCATGACTTCAAGGAGCGCCTCGTCGAGGTGCTCCAGACGACCTATCAGGTCCGTTATGCGAGCTTTTTCACCGGCAGCTGCCTACGCGCCGCTTTTTCCGATCAGCGGGCCGTGATCTCGGGTGACTCGCCTGCGCAACACATGTATGAGGAGTATCAGGAACGGTGGCAGCCCTATGACGTGTACAGCACGCCCGCTGCTATCAATCAGCTCGTCCACCGGCGGGTGGCCGTGCTGAGCGCGCTGTCTGATCTCTCGGTCGAGTCGCACAGCTACGTCAAGGAGTTTCTTATGCCCGGCGGGCTCGCCGGTTCGGCTGCGATCCTGCTTCCGCTCGGCAACGGATCCGTGGGACTTGTCGGCCTTTTCGGCCCGGACCCTGCTCGCTTCGTCTCTGAGGACGCGCGCGGCCTGGAGATGCTTGCGCAGCGGCTCTCATCGGTGTCCCGGTTTCTGCGACCATCCGAACAAATGGACGTTCTCGACGGAATTCATGGGCGCCAACGAGAGGTCGCGCTGCTTGTGGGCCAGGGACTGACCAATGCGGACGTCGGTATGCGGCTGCATCTCGCCGAGGACACGGTGAAGAAATACGTCAGCCGGGTGCTGGCCGCTACAGGCTGCCGGACGCGTACCGAACTGGCGCTATCCATCCGTACGGGAGTGTCCTGACGGCAGTCGTCCACTTTCGTGGACTCCTGGGCGCGGCATGGGTGTGCCAGTGTTGGGCTCGACGGAAGGAGAGCTATGCGGGCCTGGGTGTTTCACGGCAAGACCGACATACGACTGGAGGACTTACCCGAGCCGGCTCCTGGACCCGGTGAGGTAGCGGTCCGGATCGCCTACAACGGGATCTGCGGCAGCGATTTGCATGAATATCTGCACGGCCCGTTGTTCATCCCCGTTCACGAAGCTCACCCGGTTACGGGACACGTGGGGCCGCTGACCTTGGGGCACGAAGCCTCGGGAAAGGTCTCGGCGATCGGCGAGGGAGTCGATGATGTGGTCGTTGGTCAGCGGGTCGCGCTCGAGCCCATCTTCCGCAGGCCCGGCGACGACGAGCGCTACAACCTTGACGCTGCCTTCTACGGTCTGATGACGCCTGGTTTCCTCGCCGACACCGCCGTGGTGCGGCGGTCTGCCGTGCATCCGCTGCCCGACGGGGTGAGCCTTCAGGCGGGCGCTCTGACCGAGCCGATGGCGGTAGCGTGGCACGCAGCGGCCAGGACCGGACTGACGGCTGGGCATATCGCGGTCGTGTTCGGTGGTGGCCCCATAGGCATCGGCACCGCACTGAGTCTCAGGGCACGTGGCGTCGACCGAGTACTCGTCGTTGAACCGTCGCCGGATCGGCGTGCGGTGCTCGAGCGGCTCGGCCTGGCTTCGGCCGATCCCGGAGCCGACGCCTTTCCAGGTCAACTGCGGAGTTTCGTAGGGGACGGAGCCAACGCTGTGGTCGACGCAGCAGGTGTCCCCGACGCGGTGACTGCGGGGATCCAGGCACTTGGCCCGCAGGGCCGGTTGGTTGTCGTCGCCGCGCACCTTGCCCCGGTGCCAATCGCTACCAATCAGCTGCTGATGGCAGAGCGTTCGATCACCGGGTCCATGGGATACCACAACGACTTTCCTGACGTGCTCCGGCAATTGGCGGCAGGAGCCTTCCCGATGGACGGGTGGGTGCAAACGATTCCGTTCGAACGACTCATCGCCGAAGGCTTCGAACAACTGAGGTCCGGGCGGGCAGTCAAGGTTCTCGTAGAGGTGGCCGGTGAGTGAATAGTGAGGAGGCGGTCTGTTGTTGATGGGGGCATTTGGCCAACTCGACCGCGCCGGTGTAGGCGTGCTCCGGCACGACGATCTCGAGTTCGAGCCCGAGAAACAGTGGCCGGACCGGTGTCGTCGCTGATGTCGGTGACGGTGAGATCGAGCCGGTCCATCATTATCCGGACCGCGGCGATGTCGGCGTCGCTGCGTGCGCTCATCGTCCCACTCCCTCGCAGAAGCGGTGAGCGGCCATTTCGTCGAGGACGTGTGGTGGGAAACCACCAGCAGGTGTTGATCAGGATCGGCGGCCAACAGGACCCTGTCGTGATGGTGGATGCCTGCGGCGCGCCGTGCATGGGCGGGCAGGGATAGGTGCCCGTGCTTGGTGATCCCGCGGCGGCCGTAGCCGGGGCGGGTGATCACGATCAGCCCCCGCGGTGATCCGCCAGGACAGCAGGTCTCCGGGGTGCCAATCCAGTGCTCGCAGAACGGCTTTGTCGACCACGCGCCCGTTGGTGTCGACCGGGCGCACGCTGTACACCGCGGTGTGTGCTGGTGGTTGCTCGATGGTCGCCATCGAGCAGACCGGCACCGATTCCGCAGCCATCGCCACCGGTGAGCCCGATGGAGGAGAGGGAAGGGATCAGCGGGGATACCGTGTCATCGGTCACATCGACCACCGCCAAACGGAGCGAACTCGCAGGTGACGGTGTACGGCCAGGACAGGGTGTCCAGGCGATGCCCGGACCCGGTTTTGGGGGGCATAAATGCCACAATTCTGTGTCCGGAGGGGGACTTGAACCCCCACGCCCGATAAAGGGCACTAGCACCTCAAGCTAGCGCGTCTGCCATTCCGCCACCCGGACCGGTGTGCTCAGCAAGATTATCGGATCGTCGGGCGTGGACCAAATCGCGGCCCGACCTGCTGATTCTCGGATGGCTGCAGGCGGATGGCCCGGCGGTGGGCGAGCCGGGCTTTTTCTGCGGGAGGTCAGTGGAGTTCTTCGAACGTATGTTCAAGGCGGGGGAGCAGGTGGCCGTCGGATGTCGGCGGTCGAGGAGGTTCTCGAGGCGGCGACGAAGTCGCGGTGCCCGCCTCGCGCCCGGCTCAACGAAAGTGACGGATCGGGTGAAGGACCAGCGTCAGGCGCCGGCATCGATGATCGCGGAGTCGTGCGAACGCAAGCGGCGCCACCGGTACCTCGACACGAGCCCACTGCGCACTAGCCAGTACGTCCATCGGCCTGCTCCCGGGGCGTTCCCCAACGAAGTGGGCCCGGTAGGGCAGAGTTGCGATCACACTGAGGGCAACTGCGCCGGGCGCGATATCGCACCGTGCGGGCCCGGTGACCCGACCCGAGACCGCAGCCGCCAGGTTTCTTCGCCGTCCGGATGGTAGGAAAGGGAGCGTGTCCGCAACTGGCGAAGGAATCGATCCGAACCGAAGTGCTCGCGCGGTGTCGGAAGTGGTGGAGTTGGTCAGCACGCTGATCCGCTTCGACACCTCCAATACCGGCGATCTGGCCACCACGAAAGGGGAGCGCGAGTGCGCGCAGTGGGTGGCCGACCAGCTGCACCGGGCGGGATATGTCACCGAGTACGTCGAGTCCGGCGCACCAGGACGCGGGAACGTCTTCGCGCGGCTGCCAGGGGCCGATCCTGGTCGCGGCGCGCTGATGATCCACGGACACCTCGACGTGGTACCTGCCCAGGCCGCCGACTGGAGTGTGCATCCCTTTTCCGGTGCCGTCCGCGACGGCTACGTGTGGGGTCGCGGCGCGATCGACATGAAGGACATGGTCGGTATGACGCTGGCGGTGGCCCGCCAGTTCAAGCTCGAGGGCACGGTGCCGCCGCGTGATCTGGTTTTCGCCTTTCTGGCCGACGAGGAGAACGGCGGCAAGTGGGGCTCGCAGTGGCTGGTGGACAACCGCCCCGATCTGTTCGACGGTGTCACCGAGGCGGTGGGGGAGGTCGGCGGGTTCTCGCTGACCGTGCCGCGCCGCGACGGCACCGAACGCAGGCTGTATCTGGTGGAGACCGCCGAAAAGGGTCTCGGCTGGATGCGGTTGCGCGCCAAGGCCCGCGCGGGCCACGGTTCGTTCCTGCACGAGGACAACGCGGTGACCATCCTCGCCGACGCGGTGGCACGATTGGGCAAACACACCTTCCCCCTGGTTCTTTCGGATTCGGTGGCCGCGTTCCTCGCCGCCGTCGCCGAAGAGACCGGCCTCGAGTTCGATCCGTCGAGCCCCGATATCGAAGGCCAGCTGGCCAAGCTGGGCACCATTTCCCGCATCATCGGCGCGACCCTGCGCGATACCGCGAATCCGACGATGCTGCAGGCCGGGTACAAGGCCAACGTGATCCCGCAGACCGCCGAGGCGGTAGTGGACTGCCGTGTGGTGCCGGGGCGGCAGGCGGCGTTCGAACGGGAGGTGGACGAGCTGCTCGGCCCCGACGTCGAACGCGAGTGGATCACCAAACTCGACTCCTACGAGACGACTTTCGACGGCGATCTGGTCGACGCGATGAACAACGCCGTGCTCGCTCACGATCCGCGCGGCCGCACGGTGCCCTACATGCTCTCCGGCGGTACGGACGCGAAAGCGTTCGCCCGCTTGGGGATTCGCTGCTTCGGCTTCGCCCCGCTGCAGCTGCCCCCGGAACTGGACTTCACTGCGCTGTTCCACGGCGTCGACGAGCGGGTGCCGGTGCCCGCGCTCGAGTTCGGCACCCGCGTGCTGGAACACTTCCTCCTACACAGCTGAACGATCCGGAAAAGAGGTTCCATGGCCTACAACCCGTACGACGCACTGCCCCAGGTGCCGTCGTTCACCCTCACCTCCACCGATGTCACCGACGGCCGGCCGTTGAACAATGATCAGGTCAGCGGCGTCTTCGGCGCGGGCGGCAAGGACATCTCCCCCCAGCTGTCCTGGTCGGGTGTGCCGGCGGAAACCAAGAGCTTCGCGGTCACCGTGTTCGACCCGGACGCGCCCACCGCGTCCGGCTTCTGGCATTGGGCCGTCGCCGACATCCCGGGCACCGTAAGCTCCCTGCCCAGTGGCGCCGGCAGCGGCGAGGAAGGTGGCGCCCTCCCGGCCGGCGCGATCACTCTCCGTAACGACGGCGGCTTCCGCGGTTTCGTCGGCGCAGGCCCACCGCCCGGCCACGGCCCGCACCGCTACTTCGTCGTCGTGCACGCCGTCGATGTGGACAGCCTCGGCATCGATGAGAACGCCACCCCCGCCTACCTCGGCTTCAACCTGTTCGCCCACACCCTGGCCCGCGCCACCCTGATCGGCACCTACGAGCAGAAGTAACCACCGGCCTCGGCTTGCCGGGCGAAACGGCTGTGGCCCTGAGCGAAATCGCTCAGGGCCACAACGCTTTCCGGGGAGAGAAGTTGAGGTGTCTACAGGGCTTCTCGGCGCGGATCACAGCGACGTCGAGCAGCTGCGGCTCGATCCGAGCGATTGCGCAGAGAGCGTCCATCGGCCGACATCGGCAGGACAGCAGGTTCAGAAAGCGTAGCGGTGGTACTGGGCGATCATCCGGACCGCCGGTACCACGGACATCACCTTCCCGATCAACCGGTATCTGCCGGGCATTCCCCTGCGGAACGCCTCGGCGTCGAATACCGATATCGCGGCGAGCCGCCGAACTCCGGGGACCGCGGAGACGATGTCGTCGGGCCCATTGATCGCCCAGTGCAGCCTCGCGCCGGAGCGCCGGACGACGGTGTTGATTTTCTGCGCCTTGATCCCGAGGGCGTTGAATGCGTCGAATTGCAGTTCTCCGGAGGGGAAGTGTCCGACCACTGCGCGCAGCAGGGCGACGCCGGCGTCTTCGGTGAGGTACATGGTCAGGCCCTCGGCGATCATCAGCACCGGACGGTCGGCGGGAATCGCTTGCAGCCACGCCGGATCCGTCACGGACGTGGCGACGCGGTGGTGATGCGGGCGCGGCGGGTAGAGCTGTTCGTGCAAGGTGACCACGTCGGGGTAGTCGATGTCGTACCACTCGATGTCCGGACCGGGGTTCAGCCGGAAGACTCGGCTGTCCAGCCCGCAACCGAGGTGCAGCACGGTGGCACGGTCATGACGGGCGAGGAACTCACGCGCCCAGTTGTCGAAGTGGACCGTGCGCAGTGTCACTCCGGACTGGTTGCGTGCGGTGATGCTGGTGCGTCGCCAGTTGTAGTCGATGCGGCGCACCGCGTCCTTGGCCCAGGTGTCGCCCAGCAGTGGTTTCTCGGCGTCGGCGTCCAGCGCCTTGGCATACAACGTTGCGAGCATCGTCTGCGGTGCTCCGGTGAGGTCGACGCGAATCTTCTCGATTTCGGGCAGCTCATCCTTTGAACGCATGTTCAATATGTTAAACGCATGTTCAATCGGAGGCCAGGGAAACCGATGTTGCAGATCGAGAACGGCGTGCCGCCCACCTGGGTACCGCCACCGTGCGTATGGCGATCGAGTTGGCGCCGTCGCGCGGTCTCCTGATTGTCGTGGCCCTTACATCGAGAGGGTCAACGGCTCGTCTCCGATTGGCTCCTCGACTGCCCACGGCGCGGAGTCGGTCGGAATCCAGTGCTTGCGCTGGACGCGCTTGGCTTCCAGGTAGGCACGGGCACGTTCGCTCAGCGCCCGCGTGCGCAAGGGCACCGCGGTGACCCGCAAACCTCCCTGCCGCAGAGCTTCGACCTTGGCGGGGTTGTTGGTGAGTAGCTGCACTGACCGTAATCCCAGGTCGGCGAGCGCGCGGGCGGTCGCGGAGTAGGTGCGGGCGTCGGCGGGGTAGCCGAGGTTCTCATAGCTGGCGAACGTGTCGGCGCCGGTGCGCTCGCTTTCGCGATACCCCAGGGCCTTGGCGATCAGTCCCGCGCCGCGACCTTCCTGCTCCAGATACACCAACACCCCGGCGCCGGCGGCCTGGATGAGATCCAGGGCCTTGTCCAGTTCAGGGCCGCAGTCGCAGTCCTGCGATCGCAGCGCCTCCCCGTACAGGCACCGCGAATGCACTCGCACCAGGCATTCGTCGGCGACCGCGCCGAACAGCAGCAGGTGTCCGCGCTCGGCGTCCCCACTCAGCTCCACCACTCGAACACGCAGATCATGCCCCTTGCGACGGAACCGATGCTCGGTGTCGGCAAGGTCCACAATTCTGGTCAATGCTCCTCCGAAGCGAGTTTGACAATCCGTTCGATCTCACTGACCAGTGGCATTGCTCCCGGGACGTCCCCGATCGATTGCGTCGCCACCATCGCGGCGGTCGCCCAGACGTAGTCGTTGCGTGCGGCGGGGCGGCGCGTCGAGACGAGACGATATACCAGGGCTGCGGAGAAGGCAGCGTGAGCGCCGACCGAGTCGCGCAGCGCGGTCGGGAAGGGCTGGAACCGGTCGCTGAGCTGGTCCGACCACACCGCGCACCGGAAATCCTTGATCGCGCACACCGCCTGGACCCCGAGGGCACGCAACAGCGTCGCGGTCTTTTCCCCGCAGTCGCCGACCGCGGCGGGCACCATCGCCAGCGCGCCCAGGTCCTTGTCACCGCCGACCAGGTAATCCACCACTCCGAGGTGCTGGTACAAGTACTGCGGGCGATCCAGCGGCGGCGCCGGATGCACGACCACCAGCGGCCGCGACCGCAGCCCGCGCAGATCCGCCATGATCTGCTCGAGCACCGCGGTGGGTTGTTCGAAGGTCAGCAGCACCGCGTCGGAGGCGGCGATCGCGCCGCGGATCGCGTCACTGCGTAAGTCCTGGGCGCTGAGCCGGATTCGCTCGTCTTTGCAGCCGATCGTGCTCGCTGCGCCGGTACCCGCGACGATCACCGCGGTGACCGGAGTCGGCGCGTAGGGCACCACTTTGACCAGTTCGGTGTCGACGCGCTCGCTACGCAGGTATTCCAGGATGCGGCTGCCCGCGTCGTCGTCACCGACGGCCGAGATCAGCCGTACCCGCAGACCGAGCCGCGCGGCGGCGACCGCGCGGGTGAGTCCTTTGCCACCGGGATGTGCCTGGTAGCCGCCGCCCGCGGTGCCGCCCGGGCCGGGGATCTGGTCGACCAGGTACATGTGGTCGATGACCGCGTCGCCGACGACGGTCACCACGCCGCGAGGCTTCGCCGAACCAGATTCGCCGACAGTGGTTTTCGAGGTGGTCGCGCTGGTTGCCGCGACATGCGCTCCAGCGAACACCGAGGCTGTGGCCAGCTGCGCGGCCAACGCGGTGAACGCGCGGCGCTCGGGCGCACCGCGCAGGGACCGCACCGTCGGCGCGACGGGAAACGGTTGCGCCCCAAGGACTTCGTGCAGGACAGCCCAATGCTCGATGAGATATTCGCGCCGCTCACCCAGATCCGCGGCATAGAGCCGGCCGGCATCGACGGCGGCGGGCGGGTCTGCACGCAGCAACCCCAGCGACAGTTCCGCATCCACAATGAGCCGGTCGGTGGGTTCCAAACGCCCGGCCAGTTCGCGCACCAGCGGCAGCACCGCCTCTTCCCGCTCGATGCCCGCGCGCCGCGCGTACTGGCGCACGGCCAGCAGGTCCAGCAGCGGCAGTACGTCGATTTCGGTGCTGCGCAACCGATCCGAGCTCAGGCCGGACCGTTTGCACAGCCGGGTGAGGATATCGCGAACGGCAACCATTCCCGAATCCTGCGGGACCATGGGCGACCCCCTCGATCGCACGTAGACCGGCACATCGGGTTTAGCCGGCAAGCGAATTGTCAATTACCAAATTACAACGGCAATTGCGCATGGGGAACGGCAAATGCCACACTTGATAGGCGATCCCCATCGCGGCACCAGACAGAGGGAGGGCTGGTGATGAGAATGATTCTCCGAATACGGCAGATCGGACGGCGACGGCACCACCGCCCCGCCGGATCGGATACCCAGCGGGCGCCGAAGTCGGTGGTGGACTAAACGAGCCGCCGGACCGTCCCGCAACACCGCATCCCGGTCATCGCCTGCCACGCGTCAGCGCGAAGGCTTTCCCCCTTCGACCGCACCTCGCCCGGGTTCGGGCCCACACTCCTCTGGGACGTCGATAGCCACGGCGATACCCGCTGCCGATCGCGGGCCCACCAGCAACGCCGCACCGAATCGGGCGAGCATGCCTGCCGCCCGGAAACGATACGGCCGGCACCGGCGCACCCGAACCCCCACGCGGCCGAGCTTCCGACGCGGCACCCCGGCCCACCGAACCGACCTCTCGGCGCGCACCGACACCGCAGAAACCACGGTGCAGCACACATCCACTGCGCTGTACCAGCGGATGCACGACTCGAGGCATTCGTGATCATCGAACTCAGCACCCTGGAGCCGGCCTCGCTCCACCAGTCGCACCGGAGACAGCGATGACCATTCACACCACCGAATGGACGATGACCAGCGACATAACCCCGGAAGCCGCCTACCGCGACAGCGACACCTTCGATGGCTGGCGACTGAGCTGGCTACCGGACCGACGACTGACCCGCACCCAGGCGCTGGCGGGCATGCGCTTGGACGAACTGCTCAGCGACCCGCACATGGTGCACGACCGGATGACGCAGGCCCGCGTCGACGTCCACGCCGACGAACTGGGCATCCTGCGCGAACAGGCGGTGATCCTGCTGGCCAAACGGATGGCGGCGCGGCTGGAGAAGGAATTGCGACCGAAAGGAGACCCGGCGCCGCCGGGGCGGCGAGCACGCACCCACCGAACGCTCACCCCGACGATCGACCCCCCGTTCGTCCACGGCTGAACCGCGCGGAAGATCAGGCGTGCGCTTCGTGCTCCGCGCCCACGGCGTCGCCGAGGCTACGGTATCCGCCGGCACGCAGCCGCTGCGCCAGACCACGATGGATCTTGCGCATCCAGAACGGGCCACCATAGATGAAGCCGGTGTAGCCCTGCAGCAGTGCCGCGCCGGCGAGGACACGTTCCCACGCCTGGTCGACCGTTTCGATACCGCCGACCGAGATCAGCACCAGCCGGTCACCGACTCGCCGATACAACCGGCGCAGCACCTCGAGCGAGCGGTCGGCCACCGGCGGTCCGGACAGACCGCCCGCGCCCATGGCGGCGACCTCATCCGGATCGGTGCGCAGCCCGTCGCGGCGAATCGTGGTGTTGGTGGCCACTATGCCGGCCAAACCCAGCTCGACAGCCAGGTCGGCGACCGCGTCGATGTCCTCGTCGGACAAGTCCGGTGCGATCTTCACCAACACCGGCACCCGCACACTGTCCAGTACCGCCCGCAGCAGCGGACGCAGCGATTCGACCGCCTGCAGATCCCGCAAGCCGGGGGTGTTGGGGGAGCTGACGTTGACCACGACAAAATCGGCCAACGGGCCCAGCAGCGCGGCGCTGGTGGCGTAGTCGGCGGCCGCGGCGTCCGGTTCGACGATCTTCGTCTTACCGATGTTCGCGCCGATCGGCACACCGCCACGCCGGGTGCGCAGCCGCTGCGCGGCAGCCGCGGCACCCTGGTTGTTGAAACCCATCCGGTTGATCAGGGCCCGGTCGGCGGGCAGCCGGAACAATCGCGGAGCGGGATTGCCGGGCTGCGGCTGGGCGGTGACGGTGCCGATCTCGGCGAAGCCGAACCCGAGCGGAGCCCAGGCGTCGACACCGTCGGCGTTCTTGTCGAACCCGGCGGCCAACCCCAGCGGCGCGGGAAATTCGATCCCGAACGCCGTAGTGCGCAGGATCGGGTCGTCGGTCACGAGAATCTTGCTCATCGCCCAGCGCAGCGGCGCGCAGCCGCCCGCCAACCGCATGACCGAGAAGGCGAGGTGGTGGATGCGTTCCGGCGCGACCAGGAACATCAGTCGGAGTAGCAGGGCGTACATCGGCTCACATTCCGGGTTCGGACTGGGGTAGTAGGGTGGATTTTCGCCGCCGCAGCAGGACCCGCCTGCTGCCGTCGGTGTAGGCCCGCACCCTCGAAAGCTCCCAACCACCGAACTCGGCCTGGATCGCCAGCCGCATCGACGCGGTCACCCGCGTGACATCCGGCGGCAAGCGCAGCGGCACATACTCGTAATCATCGCTGGTGGTCTCCCAGCCCGCGGGCAGCGCACGCCCGCGCCGCCGGTGTGCTGCCGGATCAGCGGCTGCCGCGGAATCCTCGCCCGCGCGCGATGTCCGAGCCATCAGTGCCCTCTCTTCCGATCGTCCGCACCGATCCGTTGCAGACCGTCGCCGGTCGCGGATCCTACGAACAAGTCCCCGCTGCGTTGCTCGATGGTCACCGAGTTCGGTTGCCGGACGGTGGCATAGCGTCCCACTTCTTTCGGTATACCCGTCGACAGGTCGAACCCGACGACCTCGTTGCTCTGCGTACACGTCACCCACACGGTGTCGGACCGCTGATCGTAGGCAAGTGCGTAAGGCGAAGATCCTACCGGGAAACGCTGACGCAGCACGAGCGGTCCCGCGGTGTAGACCAGCAGCTCACCACCGGCGGTGTCGGTGACTATGGACCGGCCGCGCGCGTCGCCGATCATCTCCGCGGCACCGTCACCCGCCCGCAGCGCCAGCCCGAGCCGGCCACCGCCCAGGTCGACTTCGAAGATCGCGGTTTGGCGGCGGTCGAGCACGGTGAGTTTCCCGTCGGCTTCGGCGAGCTCATCGGCCGAAACGAGCCCGGACACCGTCTTGGTCACCGCGCCACCCGCCGCCACCTCCCGCACCCGGCCGTCGGCGGTGCCGACCAGCAGCCCACCGTCCGGCCGCGGCAGCACCGACCGCACGTCACCATCGACGGCGACCTCGCTGACCGTGCCCGCGGCGAGATCCACCCGCAGCACCCGCCCCGGCGCGGTCGCCAGCATCTCACCGGGCCTGCCCGGCGCGAGAGCGCTCGCGCGTTCCGGCAGCGTCACGGTGCGCACCACGGGTTGGGCGGCGTCAGGGTCGATGACGGTGAGGGCGGTGCCGTCGAGCGCGGCCAGCAGCCCGGTACCGGGATCGGATTCCAGCGCGGCGACCGGGCCGGCGGGCAGCACACGGCCCGCCGGCGGCGCGGTCACCGCGGGCGCGACCGCCGCAGTGGCCGGATCCCTGGTCGGCAGGTCCGCACCGCCGGTACGGGAAGAGCAACCGGACAGCACCACCAGCACCACCGCAGCCGCGAGTGCCGAGAGAACCGAGCCGCGAGGGCGCATGCACCGAACTCCTAACTACCGACGAATCTTCCGCAACCTCACCATCTGACCATGATGACGTACCGAACCGGCCGACCGGGTGTCGGCTCGGGCGCGATGTCGAAGATCGGAGTTACGGTGGAGCCCACCCACCGTCCGATTCAGGGAGATCCGGTTGAAAGCCGACCATCCGCCGGGGTTTGCCATCGATGACATCACCCTCGGCCACCCCGGCACCGAGCACGGCTTCACCATGTCCGACACCGATGCCTTCGACCCGTCCGCACTGCAGCGCCGCCTACACGCGCAGGGGTTCGGGGCGACTGCCGATGGCCACGCCTTCGCGTTGCGGACCGTCCGCGCGATGCTCACGCTGGAGATCTACCGCCGCGCCTTCGACAGCGCCGTACCCGGACCGGAAGACGTGTGCGCGGTCGCCGATGCCACCGCCACCGACATCGACCACGAACGCAGTGTCATCGCACTGGTGCGGGATTTGGTCCCCGCCGCCGCGCCGATCGACGCCGCCGGCCGGGACGCCACCAGCGTGCGGGTCCTGCGGTGACGGATCAACTCCGTCATCGACGGCAGGTAGTGCCGATGACCCACACCCGACTCGCCCGAACCACGGTGGCCGCGGCCGGCCTGCTGCTGACAGCGTCGGGCGCCGCCTGCGACAGGGGAGCCGACGAAGCCGCCGTCGACGCCGCCCGCTCCTCGGCGAACGCGTCGCTGTCGTCCTCGATCGCCATCTCCGCCGGCGCCGCACACCCGCCGCTGCCGTCCGCCGCCGACCTGGACACCCAGATCAAACGAGCGCTGGACCCGGCCCTGCCCGACAGCGAACGCACCGCCCTCATCGAGGACGGCGACGCGTTCGGCCAGGCCATCCCGGACATGTACCGGGCGCTGCGGGACAATCCACGCGCCGTCTACGGCGTGACCGCCCCGGTGTTCGACAACCACGACGGCACCCTGACCGCCACTATGCGACTGGACAAGGACGGCACCGGCACCGCCGTGCGCACCACGATCGTGCACTTCGTGCTGATCGACGGCAAGTGGCGAATCTCGCGGACCGACCTGTGCGGCATCCTGCGTTCGGCCGACTACCGCACACCGGCCTGCGGCTGAACGGGGCCGCGAACCCATGCTAACACCCGGATCGCTGCGGTGGGGCCGGTTCATCCACCGCCACCGCGTGCTCGTGCTGGCTGTCTTCATCCTGTTCGTGCTGGTGTCGGGCTGGTACGGCCGCGATCTGTCGAGCCGGTTGACCCAGGAGGGCTGGTTCGACGAGACCAGCGAATCGGTCGCCGCCGCCGAACTCGCCGACCGCACGTTCGGCCGCGACACCGACAGCGACCTGATCCTGCTCTACACCACCCCCGACGGCACCACCGTCGACGACCCCGCCGTCCGCGGCCCGGTCACCGCACAACTCGCCGCGCTGCGGGCGACCTACCCCGATCGCATCCTGAAGATCGACAGCTACTGGGACAGCCCGTTTTCCGCGCAGGCCACCGACGCCACCCGCACCCATGCCTTCGCCAGCGTCGGATTGCGTGGCTCGGGCACCGCCACCGTCGAGAACTACGCGGTGATCGCAGACCATCTCGGCGCCGGCCGCGCCGGCGGTGGCCCGGGCGGCACAACGGTGCAGACGGCCGGGTTGCAGCCGATCGTCGAAGGCATCAACACCGGCATGCAGCGCGATATCGGACACGCCGAACTGATCGCCTTGCCGATCGTGGCGGTTGTGCTGTATTTCGTGTTCGGCGGCGTGATCGGGGCGCTGCTGCCGGTGCTGATCGGTGGCATGACCATCCTGGGCACCCAAGGCGGGCTGCGCCTGCTCACCGACCACATCGACGTCAACGTCTTCGCCGGCGCCGTCACGACCCTGGTGAGCCTGGGGTTGGCGATCGACTACGGACTGTTCACCGTCACCCGGTTCCGGGAGGAACTCGCCGCCGGCCGGGACGTGCAGGAAGCCACCGCCCGCACCGTCGCAACCGCCGGACGTACTGTGCTGTTCTCCGCGGCGATCATCGCGATCAGCCTCGGCGCGCTGTTCATCTTCCCGAACGGGGTGCTGCGCTCGGTGCCGCTGGGCGGCATCAGCTCGGTGCTGTTCGCGGCGCTGCTGTCGGTGACCGCACTGCCGGCGGCGTTGAGCATCGTCGGGCACCGCATCGACTTCCTGGCCTGGAAACGATTCTCCCGCACCAGAACCGACGCGCAGATCGACGCCGGATTCTTTTCCCGCCTCGCCGTGTGGGCGATGCGGCGACCGCTGGCGGTGGCCGCGCCGATCGTGCTCGCGCTGCTCGCGCTCACCATCCCGCTGCGGCACATCGAGTTCGGCGGACTCAGCGAACGGTACCTGGCCGAAGACCATCCGGCGCGGCTGGCGCAGCAACGTTTCGACGAGTTGTTCCCCAGCTTCCGCACCGAACCCCTGAAACTCGTCGTGGTCGGCGCCGACCCGCGGCAGCTGAGCGACATCCGGTACGCCGCCAACCAGATTCCCGGCTTGACCGGCCGCTTCGAACCCGCAGCGGCGACCGAGGCCGGCGTCGACGTGCTCAGCGCAGGGCTGGCCGACAAGCGTGACGCCGACCGGGTGATCGCCGCGCTGCGTGCGATCCCCGAACCAGCGGGGGTGCGGGTAATGGTCACCGGAGTACCCGCACTCGAGCGCGACAGCATCAACGGTCTGCTCGACGGCCTGCCGATGCTGCTGGCGATCCTGGTGGCCGCGGCGCTGGCGCTGCTGTATGCCGCGTTCGGTTCAGTCGTGCTCGCGCTGAAAGCCGTCGCGATGAGCGCGCTCAGCCTCGTCGCCACACTCGGCATGCTGACCTGGGTATTCGTCGAGGGCCACGGCGCGGGCATCGTCGGTTTCACCACGGGCCCCTTGATGTTCGCGGTGCTGGCGTTGATCGTGACAGTGGTGTTCGGACTATCCACCGACTACGAGGTGTTCCTGCTGTCACGGATGTCGGAGGCGCGCGCCGCCGGCACCGACGCGCCGGAAGCGATCCGCTCCGGCATCGCCCACACCGGCGGCGTCATCACCTCCGCCGCAGCCATCCTCATCGTGGTCACCGGCGCGTTCGGGTTCTCGGATCTGGTACTGATGAAATACATCGCCTACGGCATGATCGCGGCACTGATCCTGGATGCCACCGTGATCCGCATGCTGCTGACACCCGCGGTGCTCAAACTGGTCTGGCGGTAAGCCGCGCAGGCCGGAGTGCCCGGCGCCGCTACGGCAACCCGAACCGGTCCGCGCGCCGCGGCACGAGACGGCGACACCGAGATCGGCGGTCGGTGGGCCGACCGCCGCATCCCAGGCTCAGCGGCGCACCGGCAGGACCAGTTGGGCGCCGGTGACCGGGTGATCCAGCACTTCGACCGGATGCCGGTAGACACGGGTGAGCAGATCGGTGGTCAGCACATCGCGCGGTGGCCCGTCGGCGGCGATGCGCCCGGAATCGAGCACCGCGACGCGGTCGGCGTACGCGGCCGCGATCCCCAGGTCATGCAGCACGACGACCACGGCGACTCCCGCGCCGGCGCGGGCGGCGGCCAAACGCAGGACGGCTTCCTGGTGACCGAGATCCAGCGCCGCGGTCGGCTCGTCCAGCAGCAACGTCGCGGTGTCCTGAGCGAGCACCCGAGCCAACGCGACCCGAGCGCGTTCACCACCGGAAAGGGTCGGAAAGGACCGGGCGGCGAGGTGTTCCACATCGGTGGCGGCCATCGCGGCGGCGATGTGTTCGTCATCGAGTTCGCGACGCTCGGTACGCACCCAGGGCGCACGGCCCATCGCTATCACTTCCCGCGCGGTGAACGGGAAACCGACCGTGTGGGTCTGCGGCAACACCGCACGCCGCCGCGCCATGTCCAGCGTCGACCACTGCGTCAACGGCAGCCCGTCGAGTTCCACCCTGCCCGCGCTGAGCGTCAATTCCCCGGCCAGCGCGGCCAGCAGCGTCGACTTACCCGCCCCATTGGGTCCGACGAGCGCCACAACCTGCCCCGCGACGGCCTCGAAGTCGACGCCCTCCAGCACCCGACGCACCCGCCCACCGCCGCCATGACGATCCACACTCACCCCCACCGCCCGCACCGTGGCATCCCCGAGCACCGGCCGCACCGGCAACTCGTGCACCCGCCGCAACACACTCACCGCACACCTCCCAACCGGCCGCAGCTCCCTGCGCCGTAGCCCGAGGCGCCGCAGCCACCTGCTCCTCGGCCGAAGCGGCGGGCGGTCACCCCCAGCCTCCGGAGCGGGCTCGGGTGCGGCGCAGCAGCCAGAAGAAGACCGGGCCGCCGATGAGCGAGGTGAGCATACCCAGCGGCAGATCGGCATTGTCGACCAGCGAACGGGCGGTGACATCGGCGGCCAGCAGCACCACCGCCCCGACGATGGCGCTGAGCGGGATGAGGACACGATGGCCGGGACCGACCAGCATGCGCACCAGATGCGGAACGATCAACCCGACGAACAGGATGATTCCGGTGAACGCGACACCGGCGGTGGCCAGGACCGCGACGACCACGATCACGTTCCGGCGCAGCCGCTCCACGTCGACACCGAGATGACGAGCAGCGGACTCACCGAGCGCCAGCAAATCCAGCCGCGGCGCCAGCAACACCGCCGCCGCCACGCCCACAGCGGTGAGCGGCGCCACCACGCCGACGGATTCCCAGGTGGCACCGTTGAGCGACCCCAATTGCCAGAACACGATCTGGTCGCGGGCCGCGGGGGAGGCCACGAACAACAGCAGCGCGATCACCCCACCCGCGAAGGCATTGATCGCGACACCGGTCAGCACCAACGTCACGACCTCCGTGCGGCCGTTCGCGCGCGCCAACACGTACACCAGCAACGTGGTCGCCAGACCCGCCACGAACGCGGCCGCGGCCACCGACCACGCCGCCACGAACGCCCCACCCACCACGATCACCGTGCCCGCCCCGACCGCCGCACCGGCCGACACTCCGATCACACCGGGCTCGGCCAGCGGATTGGCGAACACCCCCTGCAACAACGCACCCGCTGTCGCCAACGCCGCACCCACCAGCACCGCCAACACCACCCGCGGGAAACGCACCTGCCACAACGTCACTTCCCCCGAGGGATGCGCCGGCATCGGCCCGAGATCCAGCCCGACCCGGTGCAGCACACTGCCCGCCACCTCGCCCGGGGTAGTGGGCACCTGCCCGATCGCCGCCGACACCAGCGCCAGCACCACCAACCCGGCGACCGCGACCACGAACACGACCAGCACCTGCGAACGCCGCCGTGACCGCGGCGCGGGAGAAACCTGTCGCGCCGTCGCTGTAACGCTCATGCCTGCCCGGTGCCGTATACGGCCTGACTCAGCGCCGCGATCACCCGGCCGGTGTTCGGCCCGAAACTCAGCAGCACCGCATCGGACATGTCCACCACCCGCCGGCTGCGCCCAGCCGGAGTCTGGGCGATGCCGGGCACCTTCTGCAACCCCTCGACGCCGCCGACGGACGTCAGCCCGTCCGACATCACCAGCAACACATCCGGCGCCGCACCGATCATCGCCTCACTGGTGATCGCGGTGAACGGCTCCTTCAGCCCCGCCGCCGTGCCCGCGTCCCGCGCACCCAGCGCCGCGATCAACGCATCCGCACCCGACCCCGGCCCGGCGAGCATCGTGATCGCCGTGGAACGCAGATACAGGAACGCGATGGTCAACGGCGGCTGCGGAGCGGGCACCGCGGCGCCGGCCGCGACGATCTCGGCACGGGTACGCTGCGCCAGCGCCTGCCCCCGCTCGGGCACCCCCAACGCGCCCGCGACCGCTTCGATCTGCGGCACCACCCCATCCATCGTGCGCTGCGGGTCGAAATAGACGACTGTCACACCAGCCGCACGCAACTGCTCCCGCACCGCAGGCGCGGCACTGGTGGTGTCGGTCAAGAACACCGAAGGCCGCAGCGCCAACACCGATTCCACATTCAGCGACCCATTGCCGCCGGCCACATTCGGCACACCACGCACGGCCGGAAACCCCGCAGAGGTACTGCGCCCCACCAGCTTCGACCCCAACCCGAGCGCGTAGACGATCTGGGCCAGGGTGCCGTAACGGTCCACCGCGATGATGCGGCTCGCATCGGTGACGGTGACTTCGCCCCCGTCGAACGAACGCACCCGCACCGGCAACGTCGGCGTAGGCTCCGGCCCGACCGGCACCGGATCCAGATCGGTGAGGGTCGCCGTCGCCGGCCCGCGCCCACCGCGTGAATCCGCGCCGCCGCCGCACGCAGTCACCCCGGCCAGCAGGGTCACCGCGAGCAGAGCCACAACCGCCCGCCACCACACCCCGCGGACCCGGTTCCCCCATCCGGCCGAGGCCACCGCAGCGCTCATGCCCGCGCCTCGCCGGCGCTGGGCACGAGCGGATACCGGGCTGTGTTCCTGGTTCGCGCGCTCATGCAGGTAAGGCTAATCTCTGTCACTCGGTGCGTGCACTGACGTCGTCCAAGGCGGCCGCGATCGCCCGCGGCAACTCCAGCGTCTCCGCTGCCAGCACGCCGGTGAGCTGCCCGATATCGCGGGCGCCGACGATCATGCTCGCGATACCGGGCCGCTCGCGGATCCAGGCCAACGCGACAGCCAGCGGCGAGGTCGCCAGACCGTCGGCCGCGGTCACCAGCGCCTCGACCACCCGGGTGGCGTGCTCATCGAGCCGGTGCCGGATCTCGGCGGCGGTCGCCTCATCCGCGCCCCGCGAATCGGCGGGCACCCCGTCGCGATACTTGCCGGTGAGGATGCCCCCGGCCAGCGGCGCCGTAGCGATCACACCGACACCATGATGCCGGGCCGCCGGAACGAAATCGGTTTCGGTCTCACGCGTGAGCAACGAGTACGGAGTCTGCGCGACAGTGACCGGCGCGACCGCCGCGAGACTGGCGACCTGCCAGGCGTTGAAACCCCGCACCCCCGCATAGCGGACCCGCCCCGAACGGACCGCGTATTCGACGGTCGCGGCGACCTCGTCCAACGGCGTCGCCGGATCCCAGGCGGCCACATGCCAGATGTCGAGGTAGTCGGTGCCCAGCTCGAGCAGCGTCCGATCGAGTTGGCGCAGCAGCGAACGGCGCGAGGTATCCACCTCCGGACGCACCGGCTCCGGCGCGGGCACAGCAGATCCCCCCGGTGCGGCCGCGATCCGCGGCGCGACCCCCGCGCAGCCGCTGAGCACCAGATCGTCACGCGAGACCAGATCACCGAGCAGTTCGGCCAGGATCCGCTGCGCCGCCCCGCCCGCGTAAGCGGGGGAGGTGTCGACCAGCGTTCCGCCGGCTTCGGCGAACGCCACCAACTGCACTGCCGCGGTGTCGGCATCGGTATGCGCACCCCAGGTGTGGGTCGCCAGTCCTATCCGCGACACCCGCAGGCCGCTGCGGCCGACCGTCCGCTGTTCCATCACCGTGCCCACGCAATCGTCACGGCGTCAAGCCTAGAGTGTGCCTACGCAACTGGACGCTCACCAGCGCAGTGGGTCGCACTTCTCGCACGCGACGGCGGCAGCGACAACGGCCGGGCAAGCCGCCGCAGCCCGGACACTGTACTGTCGCTGCGTGATTGCGGCGGTGGTCACGACGACGCGACAGACCGCCGAAACATTGCCCAGGTAACAGCAGGCATTTCGGGCGGAAGCGGAGGCTGGTTCGTGGTTGGCGAGTCGATGACCTGGGTGCAGGCGTTGGTGCTCGGTCTGGTGCAGGGGCTCACGGAGTTTCTGCCGGTCTCCTCTTCGGCGCATCTACGCATCGTGTCGGCGGTCTTCTTCGGCGACGACGCGGGCGCGTCGTTCACCGCGGTCACCCAGCTCGGCACCGAGACCGCGGTACTGGTGTACTTCGCCAAGGACATCTGGCGGATCGTGTTGGCCTGGTTCGCGGGTCTGCGCGAACGGGTGAGCCCACGCGACCGGCAGGAGCTGCCACTGCACGATCAGCCCACCACGAAACTTCCGGTCATCACCGCCGAACACACACGCGTGCTCGACCAGCAGACCCAGCGCGAACTCGACTACCGCATCGGCTGGTACGTCATCATCGCGACCATCCCGATCGGGGTGCTGGGCTTCCTGTTCAAGGACCACATCCGCACCAGCGCCCGCAATCTGTGGCTGGTGTCGTTCATGCTGATCGCGTTCGCGCTGGTCATCGCCGCCGGTGAGTACTACGGGCGCAAGATCCGTCCACTCGAGCAGCTGACCACCCGCGACGGGCTGATCATGGGCTTCGCCCAATGCCTGGCGTTGATCCCGGGCGTGTCGCGTTCGGGTGCGACCGCGACCGCCGGCCTGTTCCTCGGCCTGGAGCGCGAAGCGGCCGTGCGGTTCTCGTTCCTGCTCGCCATTCCCGCGGTGACCGCCTCAGGCCTGTTCAGCCTGCCCGACGCATTCCAACCGGCAGGGGAGGGACTCAATGCCAGCGGGGCGCAGCTGCTGGTCGCGACGATTGTGGCGTTCGTCGTCGGCTACGCCTCGGTGGCGTGGCTGCTGAAGTTCGTCGGCAAGCATTCGCTGGGCTGGTTCGTCGGCTACCGCATCGTGCTGGGCCTGATCATCATGGGCCTGCTGGCGGCAGGCGTGGTCCCGGCGACATGATCGCTAGGCTGACCGCATGACGGTGATCCTGTTGCGACACGGTGTGTCGACGTCGAACACTGCCCGCACCCTGGCCGGTCGCAGCACCGGCGTCGAGCTCACCGAGCGCGGCGAAGAGCAGGCGCGGACCGTGGCCCAACGACTGGCCGAGCTGCCGATCGAACGCATTGTGCATTCCCCGCTGCTGCGCTGCCAGCGCACGGTGGCGCCGCTGGCGGAAAAGTTCGGGCTGGATCCGGTGTTCGACGACCGGCTCATCGAGGTCGACTACGGCGACTGGACCGGCCGCCCGATCGCCGAACTGCTGACCGAACCGCTGTGGAAAGTCGTGCAGCGACATGCCTCCGGTGCGGTGTTCCCCGGCGGGGAGGGCCTGGCCCAGGTACAGACCCGCGCAGTCGCCGCGATCCGCGACCACGACCGCGCACTGGCCGAGCACCACGGCCACGACGCACTGTGGGTGGCGTGCACGCACGGCGACGTGATCAAAGCGGTGCTCGCCGACGCGCTCGGCATCCACCTCGACGGCTTCCAGCGGATCATGGTCGAACCCGCCTCCATCAGCGTCATCCGCTACACCCCGACCGCGCCGTATGTGTGGCGGATGAACGACACCGGCGCCGATCTGTCCGCCCTCGCCGCCGCTGGCGGGCAACCCGCGGGCGCCGCGTCGGCAGCGCCGGACACCGTAGCCGCCGGTCCAGTTCCCGGCGGCGAGCTCGGTGCCGCGGGAAGTGCGGATAATGGGAATGCGGAGCGCCGAGATTCCTTGTGAACAACCGAACAGTCGGTGTATGGAATCCGCGCGCCGCGGGTAGTCGATCAAGGTCACGTATCAGGAGGTGCATGTGTCACGCGCAATCCATGTATTCCGCACCCCCGATCGTTTCGTCGCCGGGACCGTCGGTGAGCCGGGCGATCGCGCGTTCTATCTGCAGGCCGTGCAGGATCCGCGCATAGTCAGCGTGCTGCTGGAGAAGCAGCAGGTGAAGGTGCTCGCCGACCGGATGGGTCTGCTGCTGGACGAGGTCGCGCGCCGCTTCGGCGCGGAGGTGCCGCCGCAGGCCGAGGACGTCAGCGACAACGCGCCGCTGGTCACCCCGATCGACGCCGAGTTCCGTGTCGGCACCATGGGCCTCGGCTGGGACGCCGATGCGGGTGCGGTGGTGGTGGAACTGCTGGCGATCACCGAAACCGAGGTCGACGAGTCGGTGGTGCTCGACGACACCGAGGAAGGACCCGATGCGGTGCGGGTGTTCCTCACCCCGATCCAGGCCCGCGAATTCGCGCTGCGCTCCACCCGGGTGATCGCGGCGGGCCGGCCGCCGTGCCCGCTGTGCGGCGAGCCGCTGTCGGCGCGCGGGCACATGTGCGTGCGCACCAACGGCTACAAACGCGGCGACATCTTCGGCGCGGCCGAACTGGAGGAGTGATTCGGTGACCGAGGCCGGGGACCGATTCCGCAGCGGCGAGCTGACGGTGATCGGGCGGGTGAACACAGCCAGCAACGTGACCCTGGTCTGCGATGTGCTCGACGGCGAGGTGCAGCAGCCGCCGCTGCGCGTGGTTTACAAACCGATCCGCGGCGAACAACCGCTGTGGGACTTTCCCGACGGCACCCTGGCCGGACGAGAGGTGGCGTCGTATCTGATCTCCGAGGCCCTCGGCTGGGGAATCATCCCCGAAACCATCCTGCGTGACGGTCCTTTCGGGCTCGGTATGGTGCAACGCTGGGTCGACGGCGTGGACAACCACACCGACCGCGGCGACCGACTCGACCTGATCGACCTGTGCCCCGCCGGCACAGTACCCGATGGATTCCGTGAGGTGCTGCGCGCACTGGACCAAGACGGCAACGAAGTGTCACTGATCCACGCCGACGATCCCCGGTTGCAGCGCGTGGCGGTGCTGGACATCCTGCTCAACAACGCCGACCGCAAAGGCGGTCACGCGCTGGAAGGCGTGGACGGTCAGGTGTACGGCGTCGACCACGGCATCTGCCTGCACACCGAGCACAAACTGCGCACCGTGCTGTGGGGCTGGGCCGGCCAACCCATCGACGACGGCCTGATCGCGGACATCACCGCATTCGCCAAACAGTTGCCGGGCGTGTTCGCCGACGCACTGAGCGAACACATCACCGACGCCGAGATCGACGCGCTCATCGATCGCACCCAAGACGTGCTCGACAACCCGGTGATGCCGGTCCCGCGCACCGCACGTCCCATCCCGTGGCCCGCCTTCTGAGCCGACACCATCACCGATCCCACCCGCCGCGACAGGTGATTCAGCCAAACCCAAAATCTTGACATCCCACGATTTGCTGGAAAGCGCAGGTCACGAGGGGTTTCCGCACCCGCCGGCCGACGTCGAGGCCAGGGGCGGCTGCGGATGCCCTCGACCACCCCTTTACCCTCATACCATGCAGTCCTGGTCCGCCCCCGCCATCCCCGCCGTCCCCGGAGCAGGACCGCCGTTGCGGTTGCACGACACCGCAGACCGACTGATCCGGCCGGTCACCCCCGGCACTACCGCCACCATGTACGTCTGCGGGATCACCCCGTACGACGCCACCCATCTCGGACACGCCGCCACCTACCTGACCTTCGACCTGGTCAACCGGTTGTGGCGCGACGCAGGCCACGACGTGCACTACGTGCAGAACGTCACCGACGTCGACGACCCGCTGTTCGAACGCGCCGAACGCGACGGCGTGGACTGGCGCGAACTCGGCGCCGCGGAGACCGATCTGTTCCGCCAGGACATGTCCGCGCTGCGGGTCGTGCCGCCCCGCGAATACGTGGGCGCCATCGAATCCGTCGACGAAGTCGTCGAATTCGTGCAGAAGCTGCTGGCGTCGGGTGCCGCTTACATCGTCGACGACCCCCAATACCCGGACGTCTACTTCCGTGCCGACGCCACCGAGCAGTTCGGTTACGAATCCGGCTACGACCGTCCCACCATGGAACGGCTGTTCGCCGAACGCGGCGGCGACCCGGACCGTCCGGGCAAACGCGACACCATCGACGCGCTGCTATGGCGCGCGGCCCGTCCCGGCGAACCGTCTTGGACCGCCCCGTTCGGCACCGGCAGACCCGGCTGGCACATCGAGTGTTCGGCGATCGCGGTCAACCGCCTCGGCCCGGAATTCGATATTCAGGGCGGCGGCAGCGACCTGATCTACCCGCACCACGAATACTCCGCCGCGCACACCGAATCGCTGATCGCGGGCCGACGTTTCGCCCGCCACTACGTGCACGCCGGTCTGATCGGGTTGGACGGGGAGAAGATGTCGAAGTCCCGGGGCAACCTGGTACTGGTCTCGGCGCTGCGCCGCGACGGCGTCGACCCCGGCGCGATCCGTCTCGCCCTGCTGGCCGGTCACTACCGCCAGGACCGGATGTGGACCGACACGCTGCTCGAGCAGGCGCAACACCGTCTGCACCTCTGGCGCGAAGCCACCGCGCTGACGACGGGCCCCTCGGCCACCGACACGATCGCGCGGCTGCGCCGGCATCTGGCCGACGATCTGGACACACCCAAAGCGCTCGACGCCGTGGACAACTGGGCCCGTCAGGCCATCGACTACGGCGGCCAGGACAACGAAGCCCCCACCCTGATCACCAGCGCCGCCGACGCGCTACTGGGCATCCACCTGTAAACGCATTCGTGGCAACAATTTCCGGGTCAACCACCTGACCGTACTCAGGGTCCGTGCCGAAGTGCTCACATGCACGAGAATCCTGGACTCGGGCTGTTGGGGCCACACACCACCCGAACCGGCTCGCCTGCACCGAATTCCGGCTCGGCGAACACCGCGGCGCTCATAAGACCGATCGCGCACCGGCGCCAGCAATTTCAGCTGGCAACCGGGCACCCCTATCGCGGGGATATACGCACCGGTACATCGCCCGGCGCCACCCGGCCGGACGCCACGATGGGGTACTGTTCGGTCCCTGACCCCCGCCCGAACGAAGAGAACGGCGCCGCGAATGTCACGTGTGGTCACCAAAGAGCAGTACTTCGACACCGGCTTGGAGGTGCTCGCCGAATTCGGCTTCAAGGGCCTGAACATCGGCGTACTGTGTCGTCGGCTCGGCGTCACCAGCGGATCGTTCTACCACCACTTCGGCAGCTGGCAGGGATTCGTCGACGCCTTACTCGACCACTGGGAGAACCGCCAGGTGCGCATCCTGGAGACGATGCCGTTCAACCAGGGCAACCCGGACAATGACATCCGCGCCATGTCCGACCTCGCCGCCGGACTGCACCACACCGCCGAAGCCGCGATCCGCGCCTGGGCCGCCAACGACGAATCGGTCAATCTCGCACTCAAACGCGTCGACGACTCCCGCAGGCGCACCGTACACAAAGCGATCAAAGGAGTCGTCGGTGACGACGAAACCGCCGCCGTGGTCACCTCCCTGGGCATGGCAATGCTCGTCGGCTACCAGCAGATCACCGCGGGCGGCGAAGACCTGTCCCTGGACGGACTGCTGGCTGAGTTCGCACGCCTGATCTACTCCCATGCCCAGCGCTGAACCCCGCTCGCTACCCGAGTAGCTCATCGACATAACACCACCGCCACGCCTCGCCCGGTTCCACACTGCACATCACCGGGTGCCCGCTACCGACGTAGTGCCCGGTCGCGTGGTTACCCGGCGACGAATCGCAACAGGCGACGTGCCCGCACGACAAACACATCCGCAGATGCACCCACGCTTGCCCTTCCGCGACACATTCGGCGCATTCGTCAGGCCCGGCGTGCGAACGCACCAACGGCGCGGAACGCAAATGCGCACAAGTCTCCTCGGACGGCGGCGCCGCCAGCGGTTCGCCCCGCTCTTCCTCCGTCTCGTCGTAGCGATCGATGATCGACTCTTCCAAATCCAACCGCGCCAGCACGTATTGCAGGATCTCGTAATCCACCGTGCCCGAATCGCGCACCCGCAAAACAGTTTCCCGTTCAGCGCGCAACATCTCCAACCGCAGCCGCCGATACTCCGCGGTCGGCGTCACCAGTTCCGACTCGGCCCGCCCGAGCCGCTCCCACGCCGCGTTGGCCTTCCACGTGACGCGATCACGCAACATCTCCACCACCCCGGGCGGTGTATCGGGCGTCGCTTGCGCCTCGAGCACAGCCAAACCCGCCGCAGTCGACTGCTGCATCACATTGGCCTTCTGCAGCGCGTCCTCGGCGCGACTGGGACCACGCAGCCGCAGCCACCGCACCAGCCACGGCAACGACGTGCCTTGCAGCAGCAACGTTCCCGCGACCACCACCAGCGCCAGCAGCTTCAACACCGGCAACTGCGGAGTGTCCGGCGGCAACAGCAACACCGCCGCCAGCGTCACTACGCCACGCATCCCCGCCCACGACACCACGACCAACTGACTCAGCGGCACCGCGCCGCCCATCCCGAGGCTGCGTGACACCAGCGACGAGCCGAACACCCACACCGGACGGGCAATCATCGTCGCCGCCAACACCCCCAGCGCCGCGAGCAGCAGCGTCCGATGATCCAGCCCGCTGCCCCACGCGCCCTCCACAATCGCATGCACCTGCAACCCGATCAGGACGAACACCGCGCTCTCCAGAATGAACTGGATGGTCCGCCAATTGATGCGCTCGGCGATCCGCGACGCCGCACTCTGCCACACGGGCGCGTTGTGCCCCAGAATCATGCCGCAGGTGACCACCGCGATCACGCCCGACGCGTGGATGCCCTCGGCAGGCAGATACGCCACAAAAGGCGCCAGAAACGACAACGTCGTATCCAGCACCGGATCGGTGATGCGCCGGCGCAGCATAGCCAGCACAGCGGCCACGACGATCCCGATCGCCGCGCCGCCACCCGCCGCCAACACCAGATCACCACCGGCTTGCCACACCGACACCGTCCCCGCGGTCGCGGTCAGCGCCGTCCGCAACGCCACCAGCGCGGTGGCGTCGTTGAACAGCGACTCGTCTTCCAGGATCGTGACGATCCGCCGCGGCATCCCGACCCGGCGCGCCACAGCCGTCGCAGCCACCGCGTCCGGCGGAGCCACCACCGCCCCCAACGCGACCGCGACCGCGACCGGCACCGGCAGCAACCACCACACCACCACCGCCACCGCGAACGTCGTGAACAACACCAGCCCCACCGACAGCCACGCGATGGTGCCTGCGTTCGCCCGGAAATCCACCAGCGACGTGCGAATCGCGGCCGTATACAACAAAGGAGGCAGGAAACCGAGCAGAATGATCTGCGGCTCCAAGTGGATCTCCGGCACGAACGGCAGATACGACGCCGCCACCCCGGCCAGCGTCAGCACCAACGGCCCGGAAATCCCGAGCCGACGCGCCAGCGCCGCCAACGCGGCCGCCGACGCAACCAGCACAACCAAGCCGATCGCGACATCCACGGTGGAATTCTCGCAGAGCGCACGATCGGCACATGGCCCGCGCGGCACCCGACACGCGTATGGCCGACTGAACTACTGGGTCCGGGCACCCACACACCATGCATGTCGGCGACGAGGAGGTAGACATGGAGGAGTTCACCGCCTGGCGGGCGAACGGACGGCGCTTCACGCATCGCGGCCACCAAATCTTCTGGCGCGACGGCGGCGGCGGCACGGAGGGGACCCTGGTGTGCATCCACGGATTCCCCACCGCGTCCTGGGACTGGCACCGGATCTGGCCCAGTCTGTGCGAACACTTCGCACGGGTCATCGCGCTCGACATGATCGGCTTCGGGTGGTCGGCGAAACCACGCCACTACGACTACCGCATCACCGACCAGGCCGACATTCATGAGAACCTGCTCCGCGAGCAGGGCATCCACCGATTCCACATCCTCGCCCACGACTACGGCGACACCGTCGCCCAGGAACTGCTCGCCCGGGACGCCGAACGCCGCGCCGCCGGCGACGAGTCGCTGGTGCTGGAATCGGTGTGCCTGCTCAACGGCGGCCTGTTCCCCGAAGCGCACCACCCGCGACTGATCCAGCGGCTACTGGCCGGCCCACTCGGACCGCTCATCAGCATGCTCGGCACCGAGCACACCTTCCACCGCAGCCTGGCCGCGGTGTTCGGGCCCGACACCAAACCCGCCGACGCCGAACTCCACCAATTCTGGTTACTGTGGTGTAGCAAGCACGGCAAACGCAATGGCCACAAGCTGATCCGCTACATGGCCGAGCGCCGCGCGCACCGGCAGCGCTGGGTGGGCGCCCTGCAACAGGCCCCCGTACCGATCCGGATCGTCGACGGACTCACCGACCCGGTCTCCGGCGCGCACATGGTGCGCCGCTACCGCCAGCTGATCCCCGACCCCGACGTGGTGGAACTGCAGCGCATCGGCCACTACCCACAACTGGAAGCCCCCGAGCAAACCCTCACGGCATTGCTGCAATTCCACGGCAACCGGGTACACAAACCCACCTCCTGACCGCGGTAGGAAGAGTCGTCGAGGTCCCGACCGCGACACCCCGTGGGGGCAGACGGCTGCACGCGCAGGTGGGAGACCTCCCGCGCCGACAGCGCCGCGGCGTCCGTCACCAAGTCACGGGTCCGGACGCGCAGCGCGGCGGGATCCGCGCCGTGACACCTCCGGTGCTCGACGCGGGCTCCCACGGATCGGGGGCCGGCCCGTCCGCCGATTTATGTCACTGTGACGTTTCGATGCAGTGGCGGAAGGGAGGGGGAGGAGGGGAAGTGGCACCCAGCGGATTCGCAGCGGCCTGAGCGACCCGAACCTTCGCAAAACTCGCACGCGCAAAGATCTCCGATACCGCAAAGATCCTGCCATCGAAAGGTCGCCGAGCACCTTGGTTCAAACGGACGAACACACGGAGACAGAAGGCCAGGACTGCGGGGGGCAAACACAAGCAGACTCACCCCAGAACCCCGGATTGCTGTCAATTTTTTCTGATCAACACAACGCGTAGCACCCCGCAGACCACCCGAAATTTACGCCGATAATCCATATTATGTAAACTAGCTGGTCGGGCAGGTACTTCCCCGAGCTTCAGGCCGTCGATACCATCGCGGAGGCGATTTACTCGGTACGGGTACAACCGCCTGCCCGGCGAGGATCGGCGCCCGTCGGGTGTGGTCTTGGTGCCGAACCCCATATTGGACGCTGATGACCTTGATCGAGCGCAACCAAATGCCGGAGTGCTACGTTGCCGGGCCCGCCAAAGCTTCGCGCCGACTGCAGACGACCCCGCGCACGATCGGTGGCAGCGAATGTGATCGAAGCTTCGAGCGAAACGAAGTTGTTACGTCGTGCAATTCGGCCGAAGCGCTCACAGTCCAGTTTTTTTCTACTAACGTAGAGTTTCAGTTCGGGTGCATCGTACCGAGCGCGGATAACATCTCGAGGAGCGCCATGACCGCCACGAACCCGCCCGACACCACCAGCGACGTGCTCGGAAGTCTCACCGCGGAGGAGATCGTCCTGGCGAGGGAGGTCCTCGTCGACGCAGCTCTCGTCACCACCTCCACCCGCTTCGTCTACGTCGGCCTCGAGGAGCCCGACAAGGCCGACGTGCTCGCTCACGCGAAGGGCGACGCCCCAGCGCCCGAGCGACACGTCCGGGTGATGTTGCTGGACCTCGCGACCGGCGCCGCCACCGACAACGTCGTCTCGCTGCCGCAGCGCTCGGTGACGTCCAGCGCACCCGTCGATCAGGAGGTCGGGCAACTGCCGATTCTCGACGAGGAGTTCGGGATCGTCGCCGAGTTCCTCGCGAGTGACCCGCAGTGGGCCGAGGCGCTGCGCAAGCGTGGCGTCGATCCCGCGAAGACCGTCTCGGTCCCACTCTCCGCAGGCACCTACGACAACCCGAACGAGAAGGGCCGCCGCATTATCCGGTCCTTCGCCTTCGTCCAGGACCACGAGAAGGATCTGCCGTGGGCGCACCCCGTCGACGGACTGTGCGCCTACGTCGACACCATCAACCGGGAGATCGTCGACATCATCGATTACCGCCTGTTCGAGGTGCCCACCGAATCGGCGAACTTCGACACCCCGGAGGTCGCCGGAGCACCCCTCGCCGGACTGAAACCGATCGAGATCACCCAGCCGCAGGGTCCGAGCTTCACGGTGACGGGTGAGCACATCGACTGGACCAACTGGTCGCTGGACATCTCCTTCGACGCCCGCGAGGGGCTCGTCCTGCGCAATCTCGAGTACCAGGGGCGCAGCGTCCTCTACCGCGCATCCATCAACGAGATGGTGGTTCCGTACGGCGATCCGTCACCGAATCGCTACTGGCAGAACTACTTCGACACCGGTGAATACGTGTACGGACGCTACGCGAACTCCCTGCGACTCGGTTGCGACTGCCTCGGCGAAATCCACTACTTCGACGCGGTTCTCGCCGACGAGCAGGGCAGCCCCCGCACCATCACCAACGCGATCTGCATGCACGAGGAGGACTACGGCACGCTGTGGAAGCACACCGACATCTTCACCGGCACCAGTGAGGTCCGGCGTCAACGTCGCCTGGTGATCAGCTTCTTCACCACGGTCGGCAACTACGACTACGGGTTCTATTGGTACCTCTACCTCGACGGCACCATCGAGCTCGAGGCGAAGCTGACCGGGATGGCGTTCACCGCGGCATATCCGGAGGAGGGTTCGGACTACCAGAGCCTCGTCGCCCCGGGCCTCGGGCTCCCCTACCACCAGCACCTGTTCAGCGCCCGACTGGACATGATGGTCGACGGTATCGCCAACGGGGTCGAGGAGGTGGACGCCGTGAGTGTGCCGATGGGCGAGGGAAATCCGTGGGGCAACGCCTTCACCGCCCGCAGGACCAGGATCACCCGCGAGTCCGAGGGAGTGCGCCGCGCGAACGCCGAGTCCGGCCGCACGTGGCATGTCGTCAACACCGAGAAGACCGGACGGATGGGCCATCATCCGTCCTACGCGCTGCACGCGCAGCAGAATCCGACACTGCTCGCCGACCCGGCCTCCTCGATCGCCACCCGCGCGGCGTTCACCACGAACCAAGTGTGGGTCAGTCGGTACGACGTGCACGAGCGTTATGCCGCAGGCGATTTCGTGAACCAGAGCTCGGGAGTCAGCGGGCTGCCGGCCTATCTCTCCGCCGACCGGGACGTCGACGGGCAGGACATCGTGCTCTGGCACACCTTCGGCATCACCCACTTCCCGCGGACCGAGGACTGGCCGATCATGCCCACCGACTACGCGGGATTCACCTTGAAGCCCTACAACTTCAACGACCGCTGCCCGGTCATGAACATTCCGCCGACCAGCGCGAGCCACTGCCATGGTCACGGCAACGGCTGACCGCCGGGAACCGCACGCAGGCCACCGGCTCGCGGCACTGTTCGCGCTGGTTCTGTCCGCGGTGTCGGCCGCGGCGCACCTCACGATGATCCACGACATCGGCGTGGCCCGGCAGGCCGGCGTCGCGGCGATGGCCGTGGCGTGCGTCGCCTGCGGTGTCCACCTGGTGCGCATGAGTTCCCACAGAGCCGCTCCCCCGGCGTGGGCGCTGACCGCCGCGATGTCCAGCGTCATGATCGGCGCACACCTCACCGGGGACCACGTGCACGGCACACACGCCCACGCGGTCGGTGTCGTCGACATCTCGATGTCCTCGTCTGATCCCGCGATGAGCGCATCGCTCGGCTTGGCGTTCGCGGAATGTGTGTTCGCCCTGACCATGCTCTGGATCACGACTCGTGATCGCAACGCACAGATCTTCACATCGTCAAAGCCCCAGATAGCTCAATTCCAAGGAGATTCGAGCCGACTACATGGTCCTGGACCGCAACCTGTTCGAGGTGCCGGCTGTGACACCACTCACGGCACCGTCGTCGAGCAGACCTGGTTCCAGGGAACCAAGGCGTACCAGCGCTGACGCCGGTAGCCCGGGTGCGCAGTCGGGGGACGAGTGGGTAGCGTCTACTCGTCCCCCGATCAACCTGGGAGGTAGCCCGCTGTGCCCAAGATCGTCGATCACGACGAGCGCCGCCGTGAGATCGCCGCCGTCGTATGGCGGCTGATCGCGACACGTGGGCTGTCCGCGGTCAGCATGCGGACGATCGCCGAGGAAGCGGGCTACGCCAACGGCGCCCTGGCCACCTACTTCGCGGGCAAGGACGAGCTGCTGCGGTTCGCGTTCGCACACATCTACCAGGCCACGAACGAGCGAGTGGCCCACCTGATCGGCGACGCCCGCGGCCTCGTGGGCCTGCGGATCTTCTGCCGCGAGGTCATGCCTTTGACCGACGAGACGCTCCTCGAAGCGCGACTCGCCACCACCCTGTGGCAGCGCGCCATGTACGACCCGGCGATGGCGCAACTCAACACCGACGTGATGGACGCCTGGCGCACCCGCATCGCCGGCTTCCTCGACGACGCCCGGACCGCCGGCGAGATCGACGCCGACGTCGACACCGCACTCGAGACCGACGCCCTGCTGACCTCGTTGATGGGCATGCAGGTGATGGGCGTGCTGACGCGCGAGACATTCGATCCGGCACGACAGGTGGAGATCAGCGAGCGGTTCATCGCGACCCTCGGTGGGCTGCCCCCCGCCTGACGCAGACTCGTCGGTATCGTCTGGCTGGCCGCTGTCTCAGCTGCGCGCCGGTGCCGACTCCGCATTCGGGCACCGCTGATGGCCTCAGACACGACTACCACGTGCGCGGTTGGTTCGGCATGAAGGTAGAACCGTAGCCTCGGCAACGAACCGCTTCTCCCCTGCCTCGAACCGGATCGGTACTGCTGCAGGCGCTGGCAGCCTCGCAGTTGAAGGTAACGGGCTGCCCGGTCTTATGTGCGGTTTTTTGTGTGATTGTCATGTTTCTGAGGGTTATATTTCATTACATGCATACATGCGCAGATTTACGTATCGAGATGATTAGCAGATGCGGCGATCCAGTCCGGATGCCATGCACTCTGGTATCACATGCGGTCGATGCGCAGGCCGCAAACGCCAAGGGCATGAAGCTGATCGCAGGTGAGCAACTCGACTCCCCCGTAGAAGCCTCAGCTTGTTCTACCGCACAACGGCATTCGCATCGGAATAGATAGCTGAACTAATGTTCGAGCGATGCTCGGACATTCACATGCGACCAGCGGTGCGCTGGCTTGGTCGGCGGCGGCAGCGACACTGCCGGTTTCGGTACTGACCTTTCCGGCCCTGCAGAATGCCACGGGGCAGCTCGGGACGGTGGATCTGCTACTGGGAGTGTTTCTCACGGCGGGCGCCGCGCTGCTCCCGGATGCGGATCACCCCGACGGCACGATCGCACATGCGTTGGGCCCGATTACGCATACCGCGTGCCGGCTCATTTCCTGGATCTCGGGCGGGCATCGCCACGCTACGCATTCTTTCGCGTTCGTCGCGGCTGCTGCGTACGGAACCTGGGCCGGCGAGCACTGGCTCGGCCGCTGGTTCACTCTGAGCCTCGTCTTCTTTCTGCTGGCCCTGGCCGTACGCGCACTCCACCTGTGCCCGTCCGGCAACGGCTTCAAATCCTGGGGGCCGATCGTGGTGCTCGCCACCGGCGGCACCTTCACGATGGAGCATTGGATCGCCGACAAGCCGGTCTGGCTGCCCTTCGCGGTCGGATTGGGCGCGCTGGCGCACTTGATCGGTGACTGCCTCACCGACCGCGGTTGCCGCCTGTTCTGGCCGTTCGAGCTCCGCGTCAGATTCCCGGTCATCGATCGAACCGGCAACAAGCTCGAAATCTGGATCGTGTCCCCGCTTTTCACGCTCGGTACCCTCGCCATCCTCTGGTACACCATCACCCACCAGCCCTGACCGGCATGGAATCGCTTCCGCTCCGCCGCCGAAAGGGTCGCCGAGACGATCGCAACGAGGTGGGCCCGGCTCAGCTTTCGCGCGGCGTTTCCGTGACGAGAACCCAGTCCGGGCTCGGCTCCCCCGGCGTCTGTGCTTGTCCGAAGAGTGCGGTGAGCGGGTTGTTTGTACGATGTGATGAAATACATTCGTTAATGCGCATATCTACGTAAGGACATGTTAATTTTCCACCGCTGCCGGTTGCCACTACCACTGGAGGTGCCACCTTGCGCGACCAGAACAGCCCTCTCCTACTCGCGTCGTTTTTCTCGGGAGAACTCCGCACTCCCCGGCTACCCTGATCCCATGCTCGCCTCGACGATGCAGCCACAACGCTGGACGCCACCGCCTCCGCCGCTCCGCGCCCGTCAAACCTGCAGCGTTCCACCTCTTCCCGAGATCAGAAGGCTCGAGCTGCCCGGGATAGGCCCGGAGGACGTGGTGCGCTCCCCCGACGGCAGGATCGTGGCCGGCACGGAGGACGGCGCGATTCTCAGCGTCGACCCAGCGACCGGCGACGTGCGCGAGCTCGCGAACACCGGCGGCCGTCCGCTCGGCCTGCACGCCGACGCCGACGGCCGCGTACTGATCTGCGATTTCGAGCGCGGACTGCTGGAGTTGGACCCCACCGGCAAGATCACGGTGCTGGTCGACGAGTTCGGCGGTGAGCGTCTCCGGTTCGCCAGCAATGTCGTTCGCGATGCCGACGGCACGATCTACTTCTCGGCGTCGTCGCGTCGGTACTCCCTCGCCGAGTACATGGGCGACATCCTGGAGCACTCGGGCACGGGTCGCCTCTTCCGCCGCGATCCGTCGGGCACGGTGGAGACGCTGATCGACGACCTTCAGTTCGCCAACGGCGTCGTCCTGGCGCCCGATCGCTCCTGCGTGCTGGTCGCCGAGACCGGCGGCTACCGGGTGACTCGCTACTGGCTGACCGGCCCGCAGGCGGGGACGCAGGACCAGCTGATCGAGAACCTGCCCGGATTCCCGGACAATATGGGTCTCGGCAGCGACAACTCGGTGTGGATCACGCTGCCGTCGCCACGAAATCCACTGCTGGACCGCCTACTACCACTACCGGGCATTTTGCGACGTATCGTGTGGGCGCTGCCGGGATGGATGCAGCCGAAGCCGGCGCGGACGGTGTGGGTGATGGCGGTCGATTTCGACGGCAAGGTCGTGCATGATCTGCAAACCGAAGGCACTGCCTACTCGATGGTGACCGGCGTGGTCGAGCAGGACGGCGTGCTGTATCTGGGCAGCCTTACCGAGTCGGCGATCGCTGTGTCGCGGGTGCCGTAGCCGCTGGTCCCGGTCGGACGGGGCATCGCGGGTGTATGCCCCAACGCGGCGCTAGAGGAGATCTTCGGGGTCGGCGTCGGCTTCGAGACGGACATCGGCGGCGAACCGGGATTCGGGTTCGTCGCCGACGGTGTGCGCGGTATAGACCAGCAGGCAGCCGCGGATGCCGTCGAGGAGGTCTTCCAGGAGGTCGAGGGCGGGGCGCGCGGGGTCGAGGCGGCTGATCCGGAAGCCGGTGAGCATCGCCTCGCGCGTGTCGGCGTCGACGCCGAATCGGTGCGCTTGCGCTTCGATTTCGGCGACCCGGGCGACGAGACTCCACGGTGCCGGGACCCGGCCTTCGTGCACGGCAATCGCTTCGGCGATCAGGTCGAGGACAACCTCGGTGGGGGTGTCGCCGGCGGCGAGCCGTTCGAGGACGAGGGTGGGAGTGTCGACTTGGATTGCTTCGATGTCGTCGGCTTCGGCGACGACATCGGTGGTGGGTATGCTCGCGGCCTCGCCGGCGACCTCAGCCGCGGCGTACAGCCAGTGTGCGGCGGCGACAGAAGCGGAGGCCGGGTCGAGTTCGGTGAACAGTTCGGTGGTGCCGAGCGGATCGGCACGCAGGAGTGCGTCGGCGGCGTGGACCTGGGCCGGGGACACGTCGGGGCGGGACAGTTCGACGGCTTGCCGGGCGCGGCCGGAGAGGTCGCCGCGTTCGGCGGATTCGATGGCTTCCTGTTCCGCGCGTACTTCGGCGATGAGGGTGTCGCGCAGGATGTCGTCGTCGATGGCGTGCAGCGTTCGTCCGATGCGGTGGGCGGATTCGATGACTCCGCTGTAGGAGACGAGGAGGCCTTCACCGGTGGGTAAGTTGGGGCTGCGCAGCCCTGCTTCGACTTCTTTGAAGTTCCTTCGTTCATCGGCGCGCCGCCATGCCTCGCTATTGGGGACGTCGGGGTCGCCGGCGGCGCTGGCCGGATGGGTGTAGGTGCGCCACTGGAAACGCGACAGCGTAGTCAGGTTCGACGCCAGATCGGTAGCCTGGTCTTCGGTCGCCTGCGGGGGCAGTATCGCCACCGTTTGGGCGAGGTCACCTCGTCCGGTGGCCCAGGTGGCGACGAGGGCGGCGCGGTCGGCATCGAATGCGTATCTGGTCACCCCGGCAAGTCTGCTCGATCGGCGGCGGATGTGCGCGGTCAATTGTTTCGCGGCTGTGGTGGTTTGCGGCGTTTCGCAAGGACGCGCGGGGTGAGCGGATCGTGTCGGTTTCGCGATCGGCGACACGCAGATTTCTGCACGAGAACACAGCAACCAGCCAGTTACGCTTCGGCGATGCGTACACCCAGGTCCCGACGCGGGTCGGCCGCGCTGTCGGCCGTAGCGTCGATGCTGATGGTGTCAGGCGTCTCCACTGCTCAGGCGCCTCCGGAAGTGATGGCGCTCGCGCCGGACTTTTTGTGGGGTGTGGCGTCATCGGGGTTTCAGTCCGAAGGCCAGGCGCCGGACAGCAACTGGTCGCGCTACATCGCCTCGGGTGCGACAGCCGATCCGTATCGCGACTCGGTGGACTTCGCGAGCCGCTACATCACCGACATCGAGCTGGCGGCGCGGCTCGGGGTGCGGGTGTACCGGGTGGGCCTCGAGTGGGCGCGGTTGCAGCCGGCGCCGGATACTTGGGACGAGGCGGCATTCGGTTTCTATGACAGTGTGATCGACCGGATTGTGGCGGCGGGGATGCGGCCGATGCTGACCTTGGATCACTGGGTGTATCCGGGATGGGCGTCGGATCGCGGCGGGTGGCGCAATCCGGGCATGGTGCAGGACTGGCTGGTGAATATGCGCAAGGTGGTGCAACGGTATGCCTCACGCAAGCCGTTGTGGGTGACGTTCAACGAGCCCGCCGCGTATGTCGGCACCGAGTTGCGTACGGGTGGGATCAGTGTCGAGGAGGCGCCGGCGATGCTCGATCGGATCGCGCAGGCGCACAACGAGATCTACGACGACATTCATCGGTATCGTCCGGACGCGATGGTGACCAGCAATCTGGGCTATGTCGCGGGTGCGGAGGCGGAGGTCAATCAGCCGATTGTCGATCGAATTTCGGCGAAACTGGACTTCATCGGGGTTGATTACTATTTCGCTCCGCTGCCGCAGACCGGGGAGTCGGCGCAAGGCGGTTCGGCGGGCGGTGTCCCGATGTGGGAGTTGCCGGTGCACCCGGAGGGTGTCTACTACGCTTTGCGGCATTACGCGCGTCAGTTTCCGGATCGTCCGTTGTATGTGGTGGAGAATGGGCTGCCGACGGAGAACGGGCAGGTTCGGCCGGACGGCTATACCCGTGCCGATCATCTGCGGGACACGGTGTATTGGTTGCAGCGCGCGAAGGCCGATGGGATGAACGTGATCGGCTACAACTATTGGAGTCTCACCGATAACTACGAGTGGGGTTCCTATGCGCCGCGGTTCGGCCTGTACACGGTTGATGTGCTGACCGATCCGACGTTGGCCCGTCGGCCGACGGATGCGGTGGACGTGTACAGCCGGTTGATTCGCCGGGGTGGTGTGGCGCCGAGTTATCTGCCGACGCGTGCTCCGGTCCCCTGCATCGAGATCGATGCGCCGGAGGCCTGCGCCGGAGAGGATCTTGCCGAAGGGTGATTCATGGCCTTCCCCGGTGGCGGCCGCCCACGGCGATCGGTGCGATCGGCGAGATATTCTCTGCCCGAGTCGAATCAGGAAGCGCTGTGGTGGACCACAGCGGTACCGTCTGGACGCGGGCCTACGCTTCTCGCGGTCCGCTGTCTGGTCGCTTGTCGGCGGCTGGATCGGATGCGCGAGGCAGCCGCACCACTCCGGTGTCGAGATCGATGTCGAATCGGGGAGTATGTGTCTGCCCGTCTCCGTCTTCGCTGCCGTCGTGGGCCAGTTTGTTGCCCGGGAACAGTTCGCCGATGACGCCCATGCGGTCACGATACGCCCGGCAGTGGTTTCGATACCTGCGCCGGGTGCGACGGGTGGGCTCGGCACCCAGTATGCCTCAGCTCGGATGGAACAAGACGATGCCTTCGTACGCAGACGACCCTCGCCGATCGCTCCAACAGCAGGCGAGGGCCGTCGCGCTTACTCTCAGCGGCGGCATCGGGGATGCGCCCGGCAATCCTGTGACTCTTACAGATGCAAGATCACAGGATTGCGCGCTCCTTGCTGAATCCTCCCGCAAGGGCGGTCTTTGCGGGTCGGTCGTCCGGCAATTCCCGAGCCAATCCACTGCCTTCGATATCGATGTCCGGGAGCAGGCGCTGCAGGATGCGCGGGAGCCACCACACCGCGTCACCGAAGATCGACATCACGGCCGGGCCGAAGAGCATTCGCACGACGAACGCGTCGACGACGACACCCACCGCCAAGGCGAATCCGAACTGCTGGACCATCGGGTCGGCGTTGAAAATGAACCCAGCGAAGATCGCGGTCATGATGACCGCGGCGGCGACCACGACATGTGCGGCCTGGTCGAAACCCTGGGTGATCGCGGCGTTGCCGGGTCGGCCCTGTGCGTGAGCCTCCTTCATCGAGGAGACGAGGAAGACCTCGTAGTCCATCGCGAGCCCGTAGAGCAGGCCGGTGGCCACGATCGGCAACACCGCTATCACCGGCGAGGTGGCGTCAATGCCGAACAGCGCTTGCCCCCAGCCGAGTTCGAACACGGCGGTGGTCGCCCCGAAGGCGGCGAGGATGCTGAGGACGAATCCGATGGTCGCCTTGATCGGGATGACGATGGAGCGGAAGACGAGCGTCAGCAGGAGGATCGACAGCACCGCGACGACCGCGAGGTAGACCGGCAGCGCGTCGGCGAGGCGATCGGACACGTCGATTCCGAGCGCGGTGAAACCGGTAACACCCACGTCCAGATTCCGCCTGGTCGCGAACTCCGCTGCACGGCCCCGGATCTCCTGCACCAAGTGTTCCGTCTGCGGATCCGACGGCCCACTGCTCGGGACGACCGAGAAAACAGCGGTGCGACCGTCGGCGCTGAGGCCCCCCAGGGCGACTGCGGAGACATCGGGCGTCCCCGCCAGATCCTGGTAGAGGGCGGCGATATCGGTCGCGGCGATCGGGCCTGGCCGGCCACCCGAATCCGCGACGACCACGAGTGGCCCGTTGTACCCCGCGCCGAAGCGGTCCTGCACCACCTCGTAGCTCTGGCGCTGCGGCGTCTGGGGGTCATAGCTCGCACCTGATGGCAGCCCGAGGCTCATCTGCGCCGCGGGGAACGCGAGCAGTGCGGCCACCAGCAGCGCTGCCGCCGCGGCGAGGTAGCGACGTCTGATCACGAACTCCGCCCACCGGGCTGCGACCGTCGGCTTCGAACGGGACGGCATGCGGTTCGCTTGGCCGAATGCAGCAGCCAGGCGCGCCTTGGGTGAGCAGATACGCTCCCCGACCAGGCCGAGCATCGCAGGCAGGAGCGTCAGAGCAGCAAGGACGGCGATCGTCACGGTACCCGTCGCAGTCATCGCCATCGTCGTGATCAGCCGGATCTGGACGATCGCCAGAGCCAGGAGCGCGATGGCGACGGTCGCGCCGGCGAAAACCACAGCTGTGCCGGAAGTTCCGAGCGCACGTCCCACCGCCTCGTCGGCGGTCAGTTCGTTGTCCAGAATGAAGCGGCGATGCCGGTTGACGATGAACAGCGAGTAGTCGATGCCCACGGCCAGACCGATCATGAGCCCGAGCACGGCGCTCAGCGAATGCATCGAGATCAGATGCGAGATCGCCAGCGCGCCACCCACGCCGACGCTCACGCCGGCCAGCGCGGTCGCCAAAGGCAGGCCTGCGGCGACCACCGAGCCCAGTGTCACCAGCAGGACCAGCGCCGCGATCCCGATACCCACTACCTCACCGGCACCAAGGATCTCTGGCACCTGCATCATCGCCGCCGAGGGCAGAACCTCGATGTCGCGGCCATCCATCGCATGCTCGGCCGCGGCTACCGTGCCATCGATCGTTTCCTCGGACAACTCGAAAGTTTGCTGGTCGAACTGGAATTGGAACAGTGCGGCGGAGCTGTCCGGTGAGATGGTCACGCCTGGCACCGGCAGTCCGTCGACAGTGAGTGGTATCGCCGTGGATGACGACTTGGCATCCCGCGCATCGAGCTGCGCGATCGCACCCGCGGCGGCCAGCGTCGGACTCGCCGGCCCCTTGGCCGCTTCCTGCGCCACGACTTGGCGAGCGTCGATGACGTGGTCGGCGGTGTACACGCCATCGACTGCGGCGAGCAGAGCACTCAGGTTCGCGCCGGTGTCGATCCGGGAACCGTCCGTCGTCTCGAACGCGATGATTCCCTGACCGCCGGACATCAGCGGCATCTTCGCGCCGAGATCGTCGATAAGAGTCTGGGCCGCAGTGCCGTCGATACGCACTTCGCTGCTCAGATCGGGCGGGCTGGCGAACAGCACGCCGGCTATCGCTACCAGCACGAGCAACCATGCCGCTAGGAAATACCAAGGTCGCCGAAAGGCGGTCTTACCGACGCCGTACAGCAGGGTCGACATTGCTTGTTCCTCTCGGGCGAGCTACAGCCGCCATCGCGCAGTCCACGGGCCGACCGATAGTCGACTATCAAAACAGTAGTCGACTATCACTTACGGTCAAGGTATGCTCGATCACAACCCCGGCACGGCCGGATGGAAAGAAGGAGCGGAGTGCGCGTGCCGTCGAAACCAATTCGGACGGATGCCTTCGCCAGCGTTTCCCGGATCATCGAGGCAGCGAGACGCCTCTTCGCGGCCAACGAAGGTTCGACGACGCTGGCACGTATCGCACGGGAGGCCGGCGTCGGCGTAGCCACGCTGTATCGCCACTTTCCCAACCGCGAAGCACTGGCCCTCGCCGTCTACGAACGGATTCTGACCACCGAAATTCAGCCACTACTGGGCGAATTGGATCAGAGCGACACCCCCCGCACCGTTCTGCTCGAAGTGGCCGAACGGCTGGCCGACATCACCCGAGCCGAACGTGGGCTCGCCGACTCGATCGGCAATCTGCCAAGAGTCACGGCTGATTTCCTAGGCCGCAGCGATGAAACCTTCGGACCGGCGATCGCACGAGCACAGGCTGCGGGAAACCTGCGCCCCGACATCGAACCGAGAGACGTTCCCTACCTGGTCGCTATGACGATCACCGCACTCGGCGCCATAGACCTCGACAAGCCCAGCCGCCGCCGATACCTGAGCTTGCTCCTCGACGCCCTGAATCCGGCGCAGGCCACGCCCCTACCCCCTCTCCGATAACCGACCACGGTTGCCGAGGTCCCGCCCACGCAAGGCCCGCCACGCGCGACATTACCGAGCACCTCGAACGAAGGAGCCGACCCCGTTCGACGGTCTCAGAGTGGCGCCGAGACACCCGCAGTCCTCGGCCGCACCTTCGAGGATCACCTGGGGGCGGATGCGTTGCGTGTCGCTGGAATTGATTGTCGCGGTACCCGCGATCGGCATCAGGAACCACGGGATGCTGATCGATGGCTCATCGAAGTATGCGCGAAGCTCCCGGTCCAAGGCGTTCCGAACGCAATACCTCGAGGTGTCCGACTACCTCGAAAGAGGCTGCGGCCGTGCGGCCGACCAGGCGTAGACCGGCCCCGTGCTCACCATCGGCGCAGGTGAGGTGATCGCGCCCGTAAGCACGCCAGAATCAACCCAGGTTATGACGAGGGCCGCGCGATCCCCCTGTTGTGCTTGCTCGACAATTCGAGTGCGGACTTCAGATCGCGGGCGGCGATTGCCTCGACGAGACAGCTGTGGATGATGTACCGCTCTTGATGGAACCCGGCAAGGGGGCGTTCCATCGCAGCGCTGGCGATCGCGATCGTGTGCTCTTCGATGAGGTTGAGGAGACTGACATAGAAGGCCTTGAGCATCGGCCGCGGGCTGACATCGGAGATGGTGGCATGCAGTTTCCAGTTGGCGCGGAGGAACGCGATACCGTCTTCGCTCGACACGGCTGCTGCCATGCGGTCGAGATCCTCACGCATGAGTTCAATGTGGCGCTCTGAGCTATGGCGGACAGCGTCCTCGATCAGGAGAGGATCGAGCGCGTCTCGGATGTCCATCGCTTCAGCGACCGAGGCGGCGTTGATATCGAGTTCGAGGACCGCGTCGCCGAGTTGGGCCATCGGAGAACGTTCCGCGGTGAAGAGGCCACCATTGGGGCCAGGCCGAAGTTCGATGAGTCCCTTCGACTGAAGGATTCGAAGGGTCTCGTTGAAAGTACCGATGGAAACCCCTGCCTGTGCCTGGAGCTCCTTCTTCGTGCCCAGGCGCTCCCGGGGCTTCCGTTTGGCGATCACTTCGGCGAGCTGGGCCGCTACTTGGTCCGCGCGGCTTTGCGCCTGCGCGGAGCGGCGTACAAGTGGCGACAAGATCACTTTCTGCGCAGCCGTGCTGGCGCCGTCAGAGCGTATGTCTGACTGATCTGCGGTCACAGAGGGCTCCTAACCACCAACGGTCTCGTTCAACTCAGTATCGCAAACCCTTGACGACCGGGGCCCATGCTGCCAAGCTACCAAATCATCATGTTCATAATGTTCAATTGGAGGGCAGATGGCTACTGCTGCTGGCGTCGATGTCGGTGTCGATGTCTCACAGATGTCGCGCGAGGAGTTGATCGCTCACAACCTGAAGGTCGTCGAAGCTCATTTTCACAACGAGAATCCAGACAGCATCGACAAAGCGATTGCGCTGTACGGCCCTGACATCGTGTGGGAGGCCCCGAACCGCGGCCAGGTCCACACCGATGCCGCCAAGGTCCGCGAGGCCTACATGGCGATCTTCCGCACGATTCATTTCAACCGGGCGATCACCCTCCGCCGGTTCGCTACCGAGAGTTTCGTCTTCGACGACCAACTCTGTGACCTAACAGTCGTCGGCGATGAGATGCCGAACCTGGGTTTCGAACCCGGCGACCGGATCAGTATGCGTCTCGTCCATTGCTTCGAGATGAAGGACGGCAGGATCGCCCGCGAAATCGCCTACGAGATGGCACGCCCCTATGGCGGCCCCAGCGACTTCGACTCGATCCCACACGGCTCGACAGTGGAGGACTACCCCGACGGCCCCCATTACGGCGAGCTGCCCCCAGTACGTTTTGACACGGACGGAAACTCCTGACATGAAACTGATTGGCTTCACCAACGAGCACGGCGTTCGTTGGATCGCCACGCTCGACGGCGACAAGGCTCGGCCGCTGGCCGCGGCCGACGAGTTCTACGCCGACCCTCGCCGCCATCTGGCCGCGACCCCCGAGACAATCCTCGATGTCCAGACCCTCACTCTCGCCCCCGCAGTGCCGGTGACCTCGCGCATCTTCTGCGTGGGGATCAACTACCGTAGCCATGCCGGTGAGTCGAAAGACCTCGCAGGCCTCGACGAACCGGCCAACCCGATGGTTTTCGGCCGATGGCAGCAATCTCTCATTGTGGACGGCGCATCAGCGCCGGTCCCGCCTTACGAGGACGGCCTGGACTGGGAGGTCGAAATGGCTGTCGTTATCGCCGACACCGCTGGCCACATCAGTGCGGCCGACGCACTCGAACATGTCCTCGGCTACGCAACCTTCAATGATCTCAGCGCCCGGCGCAAGCAATTGGAAACCCCTCAGTTCACCCTCGGCAAGAACGCTGACCGCAGTGGTCCCATCGGACCTGTCATTACCGCCGACGAGGCAGGCGATCCGGGCAGCGGAGAAGGGTGGCGGTTGACGACTCATGTCAACGGCGAGCTGATGCAGGAAGGCCGGACCAAAGACCTGATCCACAGTGTCGGCCGCATCATCAGCTACATATCCGATACTGTCACCCTCCTTCCCGGAGATGTGATCGCCACCGGGACACCGGGTGGCATCGGAATGGGTCGTAAACCTCCGGTTCTGCTCCACCCAGGCGACGAGGTCGTGGTTGAGGTCGACCGGCTTGGCAAGGTACGCACCCCGATCGTCGCTCATCCTGCCGCGCCCATCGGAACGTAGAACTCCGCCACGGAGGGTCCCCGTGGACATCGGGTTGTTCATTCTACGGGCTGTACTGGCCGCCATACTGTTTATGCATGCCACCCAGAAGATCGCGGACTGGCTCTCTGGACCTGGCCTGGCCGGGGCTTCGGCAATGTTCGAAAGCCTCGGCCAACAGCCGGCACGGCCTATGGCGCAACTCGCGGCCACCTGCGAACTATAGGCGCCGTCCTACTCATCCTGGGAGCGGCGATGCCGCTCGGGGTTGCGATAGTACTCGGGACAATGCTCATGGCATGCCTGAGCCTATGCATCGCCCGGCGAGCCTTCTGGCGCAATCCGGCTGTGCATGATCACGGCGGGACGCCGCGTGAGCGAAGATCTGCCCTGTCCCGGCAAATGAACTCGGCGCAGCGTTCGCCGATCATGATCGCCGGGGCGTTGGTATTCGCCCGCGGGATGTCCGGCAACGCCGAGGCATCGGCGACCCGCAAACCAGCGACCCCACGCACCCGGAGGTGCTCGTCGAGGACACTGCCGGTATCCGATCCCATGGCCGCCGTGCAAGCAGGATGGCCTGTGACGGAGACATTCCCACGAATCCACTGTTCCAGATCGCGATCGGTGACGACGTGTGGGCCGGGGTTGATCTCGGCCGCCGCCACCGAGGCGAGTGGCTCGGTGGCCACGATCTCGCGGGTGCGCCGGACCGCCCTGATGAACGCATCGATATCCGCCCGGCGGTCAAAGGTGTTGAGCTGGATTGCCGGTGCACTTCGGGGGTCGGGTGACCGGACCAGAACGCTGCCGCGGCTGGCCGGTGTCCACAACGATTGCGCGATCGTGAAGGCCGGTCCGCGCTGTGCGGAATCGCCCAATCCCGAGGCGTAGACCGGTGCGAAGATCAGTTGAAAATCGGGGTCGGTGAGATCCGGGGTCGTGCGAATGTGCGCTATGGCTTCGATGAGGTTGCTGGCGAGCTTGCCGGTGCGCCGTATCAGCCATTGGATCAGCCACTTCGGATGTGTTGCATCTGCGAGGCCGGTGAAGCCTGGCTGTAGATCCCAGCTCATGAATGTCGACGGGTGGTCGGCGAGTCCGTGCCCCACTCGCGGGCTGTCCACCAGCGGGGTGATTCCCACTGCGCGGAGACGGTCGGCAGGGCCTATCCCGGACAGCTGCAGCAGCTGTGGGGTGCCGAAAGCTCCAGCACTGATAATGATTTCACCATCCGCGTGCACGACCTGCGGTCGCCCGCGATGTTCGTACTCCACGCCGACGGCCCGGGATTCGCTGATGAGCACGCGGTGTACCAGCGCCCGGGTGATCACGGTCAGATTCTTGCGCCGTCTTGCCGGAGTCAGGTAGGCGCGGGCAGCGCTGAACCGTCTTCCCTTCCATACCGTGACCGGCGACAGCGCCGCGCCCTCCAGGTCTGGTCCCCCGACATCATCGTTGGCGGGCACTCCAGCCGCACGCGCTGCGGCGACGAACCGTACCGACGTCTCGTCGGGTTCAGCGGACTGGGTGATACGCATCGGGCCGCAGTCCCCGTGATTCTCGCCTCGGAGGTAGTGGGACTCGATACGCCGGAACACCGGGGCCACATCGTCCCAAGCCCAATCAGGCAACTGCCAGCCGTCGTAGTCGCTGCGGGCACCACGAACCCAGACCATCGCGTTCATCGCGCTGGTGCCGCCGAGCACCTTGCCCCTCGGCTGGGCGATGACGCGGTCGGCGCAGTTCGGTTCAGGTTCGGAGTGGAAACCCCAGTCGGTGGCACCCCCGAACTGAGCTGCGTAGGCCAGCGGCGCCTGGGTCGACAATCGCATGTCCGACCCGCCGGCCTCGATGAGCAGTACCGAGCGGGCGGGCTCGGCAGCGGCCAGACGAGCCGCTACAGCGCATCCCGCGGAACCCGCACCGATCACGATGTATTCGTACCTGGCCATGATCACACCACATTCATCGAATCGAGGAATTGCCGGCCGTACTCGACATCGCCCGCGATGGCCACGTTCCGGTCGGCCCAGCGCGCACGCCGAGTCGCCCATTCCGGAAACTCCGCAGCGACCGCCCGAATCGTCGTGGCCGCCGTTGCGGCAGTGGCTGTTTCACCGTCATTCGCAGGGCTGACCAGCCATTTTCCGCCACCTGGCCCGTCCAGCTCGAGCGCAATCGGGCGATCCAGCCATGTCGGCGATGCGATGCGCAGTTGATTGCCCAGGACCGCCGTCATCCACTCCAGCACGAGCGCCATCCGGTTCGCATCCGAGCTCGGTATCGGCCGGTCCAGCGCCGGGGCGATATCGTGCCGCAAGTGGGTGTGATGGTCGAAAACCATCGCGCTGGTGAGCGCCATGAGGAATGGGAATCGCCCGAGACCGGCCAGCGGCATCCCGACCGATGCCAATGGTGACCGGCCGATGATCCGGCCGAGCGTCAAGCTACGCCCACTCCATCGCTGATACTCGGCCACGATCCGCGCTGTCGACCACGTCCGGCGACGTTCGACGAAGATGTCGTTGGCTTCCTCGATGTCGCGGCCGCGCAACACCAGCATTGCGCCCGGGTCGAACAGAGAATGGCACACGGCTCCCAGATGGGCCACCACGTCTCGAACGCGCCATCCCTCGGCCTTGCTCGCGATCGACCATTCGCCCTCATCGAGTTCGCGACAGAACGACAAGAAATCGGCGCGTTCGATTCGGAACGCGTCGCGCCTGGCCGTGCTGCTCATGAGCTTCGTCGTCCCAGTGATCGAGATTTCGCTCATCGTGGTCTCCTCACAACTGCTGCAACGCGGCATAGCTCTCATTGGCGATGACCTGGTCGGCGGCCCGGGCAGCCATCGCGCCATACATCGCGTCGCCACGCTCGGTTCGTTGAATAGACAGTGCCACCGGGACGCTCGCCATCAACCCGCACAGCGCGTGTGCGCGGTACTCGAGCCAACAGCGGTCCCAGCTGTAGTCCGTGACGCCATACGACGTCAACCGTCGGTGGTACTCAGCGACCAGAGTGCGTTCGTGCTCGATACGGTCCTCTCCGCGAAGAGAGCTACCGAGAAAATAGGACACGTCCGCGATTCCGGGGCCCGCCGATACGACTTGCCAATCGAGAATGGCGACGGGCGTGCTTCCGTTCTGGCCGTTGAAAATCATGTTGTCCACGCGGAAGTCCCCGTGCCACAGTGACCGAAGTTCGGTGACTGTTCCAAGCCAGCGGGGTACCGCCTCACCAAGTCTTACGACCGTCTCGATCTGCTCCGGTGTGAGATAGGCGCCGAACCGGTCGAGCCAGGTCTGCGTTATCCGGGGTATCGGTTCGGCCAACTGCCGCCAGACCTGCTCCAGCGGCAGCCACGTTTCCGCATGCAGCGCAGGATGCTGCCAGGACGGCGCGTGCAGTGCGGCCGCTTGCCCGAGTGCGAGGTCGGCCTGTTCTACGGTGCAACCGCTGAGCTGGTCTACCGTTTCGGTGGGGGCCATGTCTTCGAGTAGGACGACGAATCCGGCAAGATCGTCGGTGATCTCGGCGAAGTAGCACCGCGGAGTGCGGGTCCGAGCGATACCGGCCAAGCGCCGGTAGAACAGCACCTCGCGTTGATACCCACCCGTCGACACCGCGAACTGGCGGCTCGCTTCGCTAGCCGAGGACACCTTCGCGATAAGACTCGACGGTGCGGCGGCGCTGGGCTGGGCATAGGTGAGTTCCAGCCGGTACGTGCTGGATACCAGCCCGGCACCGACGGGCGTGCACGTAACGTGCGTAGCGGATATGTCGCCCCAAAGCGGTTGGGTGCGAAGCATCGCACTGATATTTTCCGGCGTGAATTCCTCCGCCGCATAGCGGGTCAATATTCTCATCAGTTCGCACCCTTACGAATCGACCGGTACGCCGAAATAATCGGCGCCAGCTGCGCCGGAGACGCCCCATGCATGATTACCCCGTCGGCACCCAGATCCAGTTTATTTTTGATCGTCGCAGCACACTCCTGTGCGCTACCGGTCGCGGCAGCAGCCAGCCATTCATCGGGCAACAGCTTCGCGATATGTTCCAGATCTTCGATCGACGTCGTTGGACTGTCGATAACGCGCATAACGCCGGTCGGCGAATAGAAACTTTGCACTACCGGATCCTCGTTGAAGCGCTCGATGACACGCGGGTCCCAATTGTTCGTCCGGACCAGAAGATCACCGAAGGAACCCTGGAGGTAGGTGGCCAAACGGCCGACCAATTTGCGCAGCCGAAGTTCTTCGGGCAGGTGGTCGCCGATAGTCGCCGGGCAGGCCCACACCTCGACTTCGGCCGGGTCACGTCCCGCCGTCTCGGCCGCTCGCTTGACGATTCGCACACAATGCTCGAGGGTCTCGTCCGTGAAAGCCGTGTGCAGAATAACCTTGTCGAATACCCGGCCGCCGAGTTCCAAGGAGTTGGGCCCGATGGCCACCAGGGCCAGTTTGATGTCTTCGTCGAAGTTCGGATCGAGACGCAGCGCGGGGAATCGGCCCATCGGTTCGGCATAGTCCGTGACAGTCAGGCCACGGAAGAGTTTGCGCATGACCAACGCAAACTCCGCCATCTGCGCAGTAGTAACGGAATGCATCCCGAACGCGCGTTGATAATCGGCGATACCACGGCCGATGCCGAGCGCGAACCGCCCGCCCGTCAGCCGATGCATCGTGGTCGCGAAGGACGCTGTCACAATTGGATGCCGAATATTGTGATTGGTGGCGCCGGTGGTGATTCTTATTTTTTCGCTCACCGCGCCAACGGCGCCGCATATTGTCGCGGCCTCCTTGGTGGAAAACCTTTCGGAGATGAAGCATTCCCCGATACCTAACTCCTCGGCGGTGCGGACCTCACCGATCAGGTCACGCGGATTCTCGGCCTGCCCGGCCAAAGTGTAGAAGCCGGTCTCGGGCATCGTTGTGTTCACCCTCGAGCCTCCCGTAGGTGCTGAGAAGAATCCAACGCCACGCCGATGCGGTGGCCGGCCGCACGGAACCGTCCCTGCCAGGTCGACGCTGATTCTTGCCGTCTTGGAAACGCCGCACCGATGCCGGCCGATGGGCGGACACGGTGTGGCGCAACATACTTGATTAATTGATCGTACTAGAATGATGCTCTATTCGGAGGGTATTCCGAAGAACTCGTGGCGACCGAGCGCATCAGCACAGCATCTCCTGTCGATGCGGCAGCCTCCGCCTCCAGCGCACACGCGATCGAGCGAAACCCTTGCCACACACGACGAAACCCGGCCATTCCGCAATAGCCCACGGTCACCGCGCTGTTGCACTGCCGGATCATCGGCGATCGACTCTGCTACCGGAATCACGTACCGGAGCTCTTGAATCCCTTGCCCCACCGCGGGATCCAAGAGCGGCCTGCCGGGCGGCGAATCCTTGCGCAGGAGAGCCGGCCCGTTCGATCGAGTTCCGCCGGTGTCGGCCCGGCCCAGGCGACCGCCCTGCGTCGGTATCGGACCGTTACCGGTCAGGGACGGATTGCCATCTTCAAGAAACCGTTCTCGCGGTCGGCGAACGCCGCAGCCGCGCTGGGCAACTCATCCAGTGTCACTTCATGCGAGATCACCGAGGTCGGGTCGATGACGCCGCTACTGATCAACTGCATGGCTTTCCATTGGGCCGCCTTGGCATTCGCGGAGCCATTCAACCGAATCTGCAGGTTCTTACGGTACATATCCAATAGCGACACCGGGTGTTCCATCTCCAGGTAGACGCCGCCACCGCTGATGACAGCTCCGGGGCGAGCGATCGACAGAGCGAGGTCGAATGCGGAGCCACGGCCGGCGAATTCGATCACCTTGTCGACGCCTCGGCCCGCGGTCGCCTCGGCGACCGCGGACAGTGCGTCGGAACCACCGGCATCAACCGCCTGCGCGCCACGATCCGCTGCCGCGGCAAGCCTGCTCGGCACCGTATCGAACGCCAGAATCGGCCCGCGGGTCCGCTGCCGTGCGAGGGCGAGTGCCAACAGCCCGGTCGGGCCACATCCGATCACCGCGACCGTGTCCATCGCCTCGATACTCGCCGCATCGACCGCGATGATCGCAGCCGGTAGATTGCAGGACAGGAACAGTGCGCTGACGTCGTCGATGTGGCCCGGGACATGCTCGAGATTGTCGTCGGCCAGCGGGACGCGAACGAATTCCGCCTGACTGCCGCCGAGATCACCGAAAGCGACACCAGCCCCGAACATCGCCCCCTTCGATGTCTCGCAATGCGCTGTCTGACCAACGCGACACAAAAAGCAGCTACCACAACTGACCGAATAGGGAAAGGTCACCCGATCACCGACAACGAAGCGCCGAACTCCGTCCCCGGCCTCGACGACTTCCGCGCAGATCTCGTGACCGAGCGTCGTACGGCCGAGGACCACCAGCGGATCGGCCTCGCCCCCATAGGTGTACAGATCGGAGCCGCACATCGATGTGGTGATCGTTTTGACGATGACATCACTGGCGTGCTCGATCCGGGGATCCTCGACCTTCTCGATCCGGACGTCCCGGGCCCCGTGATACACCGCTGCGCGCATAACTTGTCTCCGATCTCGTGGTGCAACCGGCATTCCCACAGCCGCAACGTCATCCTAGAGCGGCATTCTAGGAATGTAGGGCTTTTCGGTGGAAGTTCCGCGAAACGCCGTGGCGCAGCCAGTCACAACGTGGCTGCTGCCCGGCCGGTAGCCCGGCGCCGGCTCCCTTCAGCGCGAGCATGTGCCCGTGGTCGCGAAGGAGCGGAAGCGACCACTTCGCCGGTCCCGTGAAGCCGCCGGCGTGCTCGAGAACCGGGCTTCCCGGCGGCATACAACGCACCCGGCTGACGCGCACCGCCGACCACACCTGAAACATCGACCGGATCATCGATACCGGGTGGCCGCGTACCTCGAGCGCTGAAATCGATTCCCGCAACACAAGTCCGAGGAGTGCGGGGTGCCTGCACCGCACAGTGGCGCACAACTACTGTCACTCGGCACCGGCCTCGATCCGCCACGGTAGCGGCGCCGTATCCGGCCGTGGGGTCCGCACCGAGCCGGGCCCATATGAAGGTATCCGGCCGGAAATCCAGGCTCCGGCCGGATACCGAATGTCACGCCATCTCGGGGACACGCAGGTGCGCGAACGCCAGATCGAACTCCGCTACCTCGAGCACATTGGCGCCCACCCGCTGGGTCGCCGAAGCCCTGATCCGATTCGTCTGCTCACGGTTGGCGTCCATCGCCGCACGGCTGGACCACACCGTCGCGCCCACCGCTCGACCGGTGGCCCGGTCGACGAACAGACTGGCACTGCAGAATCCGTCGATCATCTCCGACTGCGGCAGCACCTCCAGCTTGAAGATGTCGATCAGCCGGTCGAGCCGGTCCGGGTCGAGCTGAACCCACGTGCACCGAGCGCAGGCGCTGTCACCGGCCGGATGATCGCGGTGCATGACCGCGATTTCCCATTCTTCGACCAGATCGACCCGACCACCGAGGTTTCTGGCCAGACCGTCGCGCAAGGGTTGGACCCGGCCTCGGCTACCTTGCACCGCGGCGTCGGATTCCCACGCGGTCGTGGCGATGCAGCGTCCGGTCGACCGATCAGCCATCAAGGACAAGCCGACCCACCCGTCGATTTCGGGCAGCTTCGGCATTACTTCTTCGCGGAGGTATGCGATCCCGTCGTCGATCGATGACGGCTGGGCGGTAATTGTGCTGGAACGGGCGTACACGGGCCACCCTCCTGCTCTGGTCAGGGCGGCGCCCCGGCGGCGCCACCGGACATATTCACCTTCCTCCACTGCGCGCGCACACGCAATGCCCGCCCGTCCGAGGGAAATGCGTAATCTTCGTCCGGAATCAGCGACCGCAGAAGGTAGGTCCTGGTCGATGAAATCCATCGTGCGCAACAAATATCTGCCGCATTGCGAACGCCAAAGGATGGGTCGGCCGCCCGTCACGACAACGCAGCCGCGTCGGTGCTCGACACACCTGCTCGGTCGCCGGCTGGGAACAGCCGCGGCAGGACGGCGGCGGCAGCGGTGGCAGTTGCCGCGCACGTGGTCGCGAGCCCCCATCCGACCGGGCCCAGCGGCCGGCAGCCGAAGTAGGTGCACAGCCCCGGCGTCATCACCACGGCACCGAGCACCGCGCCGCTGGCGGCCGTGGTGATCCAGACCAGCGGGCTGCGGTAGCCCGAGACGAGGGTCTGCCCGAGTTGGGTACCGATGAGCGCGACCAACCCGATGGTGGCGGCGCGCGGTTGTGTGCCGGTCATGCGGCCCAGGGTCCAGGCGACGGATGCGCTGGTGGCCGTCGCGACGCCGCGGACCGCGAGGGCGTGCAGCAGATCCGTGCCCAGGTGTGCGACCGGGAGGTCGGCGAGTTGTTCGGACGCGCGCTCGGCCCGGGTCTGCGGATCATTCGTGTCCGCCGGATCGGCGGTGTCCCGATCGCGGGACAACGCCAGCGCCATCGCCGGGAACATATCCGTCAGCATGTTCACCAGCAGGAATTGGCGGGTGCGCAGCGGGGCGTGGCCGCTGACGGCGGTGCCGTACAGCGTGAACGCCACTTCGCCCGCGTTGCCGCCGACCAGCACGCCGACGGCATCGGTGACGCGCTGCCACATACCGCGCCCTTCGATGAGGGCGTGCAGCAGCGCCAGCGGATCGGGATGGGTGAGCACCAGGTCGGCGGCGTTGCGGGCGGCCGCGGAACCCTGGGCCGCCACACCGATTCCGACGTCGGCGGTGCGGATCGCGGCGGCATCGTTGCTGCCGTCGCCGGTCATGCCGACGACGTGCCCCGCGCGGCGCAGCGCGGCGATGATGCGGACCTTCTGCTGCGGGTCGACCCGGGCGAAGACGGTGCCGTGTTCGATCAGCTCGGCCTGCGCGGTGTCGTCCCGGCCGTCCAGCTCGGCGCCGGTGATCACCTTGCCGGGATCGATGCCCAGTTGCCGGGCGACCGCCGCCGCGGTCACCGGATGGTCGCCGGTGATCATGCGGACGCTGATGCCGTTGCGCCGCAGCGCGGTGACGAGCGGCAGAGTCTGCGGGCGTGGAGCGTCGGCCAGGCCGAGGAAGCCGAGCAGAGTGAGCTGTTCGACGGCGGCCTCGACGTCGTCCGGCTCGGCGCGCAGGTCACGGCGTGCCACCACCAGGACGCGCAAGCCCTGTTCGGCCAGGTCGTGGATCGCTTTTTCGGCGCGCTCGCGGATGTGGTCGTCGAGTGGATCGCTGTCGGTGTCGCCCCTTCGCACGCCGGTGCACCGTGGCAGGACCACCTCGGGCGCGCCCTTCACGATCAGCCGCAGCTTGTGGGTGGTGCGGCCGAGCACGGCGGCGTAACCGCGGTTGGACTCGAACGGGATCTCCTCGATCGGATCCCAAGGGCGAGTGGCGTCGCCGAGCACGTCGTCGGCGGCCTCGACCACCGCGCGGTCGGTAGCGTGCACGATCGGGCCCTCGTCGGGATCGGGGCAGGCGCGGGCTGCCGCGCGCAGCAACCTGCGAGCGTCATCGGAGTCCGCGTCCGGGGCCCACTGCTCGTCGAGGTCGGCGAGGGTGGTCAAGCGCAGGCGGCCCTCGGTGAGGGTGCCGGTCTTGTCGAAGCACAGCGTGTCCACCCGCCCCAGCGCCTCGACCGTCCGGCTGGCGCGGACCAGCACGCCGTGCCGGGAGAGCCTACGGGCGGCCGCGAGCTGAGCGACGGTGGCGACGAGTGGCAGTCCCTCGGGTACCGCGGCCACCGCGACGGCCACGCCGTCGGCGATCGCGGCCCGCAGCGGTCTGCCACGCAGCATCCCCAACCCGGTCACGATGCCGCCGCCGGTCAGGGTCAGCGGTAACGCGTGGTCGGTCAGACGGCGCAATTGCGCTTGCACTCCGCCCTTTTCGGGTGGGATGGCACCGGCGGCCGCACGTCCGGCCTGGGTGTCGGCTCCGACCGCGACGACGACCGCCCGACCTGCCCCGTTGACCACGGTGCTGCCTTCGAAGACCATGCACGCGCGATCCCCCACCACCGCCCCGGGGGTCGCGGCGACCTGCTTGTCGACGGTCACCGACTCGCCGGTGAGCCCGGATTCGTCCATCTCCAGGTCGTCGGCGTACAGCAGCCTGGCGTCGGCGGGGACCACGTCACCGGCGCGCAGCACGATCGCGTCACCGAGAGTGAGCAGGTTCGCGGGCAGGAGGTGCTCGTGCGGCTCGTCTGCGTCCAGTTCGGCGCGATCGATGACACGTGCGGTGAGCTGTTCGTTCTCGAACAGCCGCCGCAGCGCATCTTCCGCGCGCTGGCGCTGCCACGCGGAGACCAATGCGTTGACCGCGAGCACCGACGACAGGAGCACAGCGTCCGACGGGGCGCCGAGCACGGCGGTGGCGATCGCGCCCACCCCGAGAATCGGGGTCAGCGGATCGGACAGCTCGCGGCGCAGTTGCCCCGCGAACGATGTCGCGGACATGAGGACGGTCAGGCCCGGAATGCGAACGGGTGGGCTCGGTTCGGCACGGTCGGACACTGCCGTTGGCTCCGGCAATCGGTTCAGTGCCTCCCTGGGTTCGAGTGCGTGCCAGGGCAGCAGCGGGGCGAGCGCCGCGCGTGGCTCGGTCCGTGCCGCGCGCCACCCGCTGTAGGCGCCGGTGCAGAATCCCAGGTAGTGCGCGGCGGCCATCGGCGAAGCGAGGCCGCGCGCGTTCGGGGCGACAGCGAGCAGCAAGCCGCCCACGGCGGCCGCCGACAAGGCGAGCGAACGTCCGCGTTCGCTCACCTGACGAGCCGGAGCGACGGCGGCCAGTATCCGCTGCACCTGCGTGAGATCACGGCAGACCAGGTCCGCGGTCCACGGCAGCTGCAGCACGCCGTCCGGCCGCGCGGCCAGCCCGATCGCGACGTCGGCGGTCGCCAGCGCCTTGTGCGCGGAGGAACTCAGCACGGCGACCACATGCCCGTCCCGCTGCAGTTCGCGCACCAGTTTGCTCAACGAGCGGGCCGGGGCCACGAATTCGTCGGACATCGACCGCAACTCGGCGGCATCGGCGTCGGCGACCAGGATCACCCGCAGCCCCGCGGCTCGCGCTCGCCCGAGTACCGCGTGCGCGCGGCGGTCGAGTTCGCGTCCGATCAAGACTCGGCCGACCGGCTTGCCGTTGTCGTGGAGCTCTCGCCATACCGGGCGCCGCGTCGCCCCGCGATCCGGCCTCCCCGTTCCGGCCTGTATCAACTGCTGCCGGTGGTCGGCCGGCTGCGAGCCGTCAGCAGGGCTGTGCGCGGTGTCCTCGGCCCAGAGCAGACGCTGACTCGCACTCCAGACCTCGGCGATCGACCAATGCTCGTCGGTCGTCTCGGCGTCGAGGACCAGGCGACGTGAGGTCAGCAGCGCCTCCCCGTCCACGACCAGCGCCGACAACCGATCCAGGCGCCGCCAGGCCCCGGGGTGCATGGTGAGGGCTCCGCCCCGGCCGATCAGCGTGGAAACCAGCGCGCCGTAGGCCTCGCGGCCGGCCCGCGCCGCCTTCGGCGCGCCGAGTTCCAACGCGTCGGCCGCGCCGAACAGGCCGCGCCCGCCCAGGACGGCGGTGAACGCACCGGCAAGCGCACCCGCGGCGGTTTCATCGGCGACTCGCTCGACCGGCCCTTGGGGCATCTCGACCACCCGCGAAGACGACGCCAGCGGTTGGCACAGCTGCGCGGGCCGTCTGTCGACCTCGGGCTCCCAGCGCTGCCATTGGGTGTACCGGGTCAGCGCCTCCACCAATGTGAAGCCCCGGTATACGGCGTCGATGACGAGATTCGCGATGCCCTCGGCCGCGTTGTTGCCCAGTGCGTTGCCGACGGCGCCGGCCGCGACGAGCACAGTATCCGTGCGTGGACGGCCCAGTAGGTCCTCCAGAAGTCCACGTGCCCTGGGCTGGGTGTCGACCAGCGCGGCCGCCGCGCGCAACATCCGGGCCGGTCCGCGCAGCGGCAGTACTGCTCCCGCCGCCGACAGCCCGATCGCGCACACGTCCCCCGCGAACTGAATTCCGGCCGCCAGCAAAGGTTCTCGATCGTCGGGGTGTTCGCAGTCGCGCCGCCAATCCAGGTCGTCGACGGCGGTGGCGGCCTCGACCGACTCGACGGCCGCGACCAGGGCGGGCAGGTCGGCCGCCCCGTGGACGAGGGCGGCGACGACGCGGCCGGTCACCGCGTTCACTCGCCACCAGCGCACGTCGCGGCTGCGGTCGAGGGTGCGCCGCAGCGCCTGGGTGACGGCCTCGCTCTTGCTCGAGTCCAGACCGCGGACCTCCACCGTGGCGCGGTCGTCGTGCACTGCCACTCGACGCTGGGATCGCAGCGCGTGCGGGTCGACCAGGGCCGCGAACTCGTCGCGCAGTTCCTCCTCGCGTCCGAGGTGCAGCAACGACACGCGCGCCGCGACCGCGTGCACGGGCGCCAGCGCCGCCTTGGCACCCAGAACGACCGCCGATTCCACGCCCGCGCGCGCCGCCTGCGTTGCCACGGCGGTCGGCGCCTCGAGCCACCACCGCCACACGACTGCGCGTAGTGAAGGAGTCATACCCGGCAGCTACCCAGGGACGGACCCGGCAAACCGGCCTCGAACCCGGTGGCGACCACCTCGATCGAGACCGGTGCGGGTGGGTTCGCGCCGGTCAAGTGGTCGCGGCGGGATCGAGGACGATCTTCATCGCTCCGTCCGATTTCTGCTGGAATATTTTATCCGCCTGTGCCGCATACGACAGCGGAAGGCGATGGGTGGCAAAGGTTTCCACGCCGAGCGGGTCGCCGTCCCGCGGCAGCGGCACGATGTCGTCCGTCAATCGACAGGCCCGGCGGCCGGGCCGGCGCGAGCGGACGCACGCTGGGGGTGTGCCGCCACCGATTCCGGGTAGCCGGTAGCCGTGGACCATTCACGAACTCCGTTGCTGGAAGCGCTGGCCGACTATCACCGGATGGGCCGATACGGGTTCACGCCACCCGGACACCGGCAAGGACGCGGCGCCGACGAACGCGTCCTGGATGTCATCGGATCGGACGCCTTCAGATCCGACGTCCTGGTCATTGCCGGGCTGGACGACCGTCTGGCGCGCAACGGCTATCTCGCACGGGCCGAAGCGCTCATGGCCGACGCGGTTCGGGCCGAAACCGCGTTCTTCTCCACCTGCGGCAGCTCGCTGTCGGTCAAGGCGGCCATGATGGCGGTCGCAGGCGGACACGACGGCGGTCTGCTCGTAGCACGTGACAGCCATAAGTCCATCGTCGCGGGACTGATCTTCTCCGGGGTGCAACCGCACTGGATCACCCCGCGATGGGATGCCCAGCATCATTTCTCCCACCCGCCGTCCCCGCAGCAGGTGCGCCAGGCCTGGGAGCAGCACCCCGAGGCGTCGGGTGCGCTGATCGTGAGTCCGACGCCGTACGGCACCTGCGCGGACAGCGCGGCGATCGCCGCGATCTGCCACGAACGAGGCAAGCCGCTGATCGTCGACGAGGCGTGGGGCGCCCATCTTCCGTTCCATCCGGACCTGCCGACCTGGGCGATGGACGCGGGCGCGGATATCTGCGTGGTCAGCGTGCACAAGATGGGCGCCGGATTCGAACAGGGTTCGGTGTTCCATTTGCAAGGGGATCTGGTCGATCCGATCCGGCTCAGCGAATGCGCCGACCTGCTGATGACCACCAGCCCGAACGTGCTGATCTACGCGGCGATGGACGGCTGGCGCAGACAGATGGTCGAGCGCGGGCACGAATTGCTCGGCGAAGCGTTGCGGGTCGCCGAGCACGCCAGGCGGCAGCTGACCGAGATCCCGGGTATCGAGGTGCTCGAGCAAGAACTGCTCGGTGTCGAAGCCTCGCACGATCTCGATCGCCTGCAAGTGCTGATGGATCTGTCCGGCACCGGGGCCAGCGGCTATCAGGCGGCCGACTGGCTGCGGGAACACCGGCGCATCGACATGGGTCTCGCCGATCACCGCCGACTGCTCGCCACGCTGTCCCTCGGTGACGACAAAGGCACCGTCGATACCTTGGTCGACGCGATCAGGGCATGGCGCGATCAATTGACCGAGCCCTCGCCGGCGCGCATCGACCTGCCCTCCCCCGCGGACCTGCAACTGGACACGGTGATGCTGCCCCGAGACGCGTTCTTCGGGCCCGCGGAGACGGTGCCCGTCCACGAGGCCGTGGGCCGGGTCGCCGCCGAGCAGCTGACGCCGTATCCACCGGGCATTCCGGTGATCCTTCCCGGGGAGATGATCGACGGGCCGGTGCTCGACTATCTGCGCACCGGTGTCGAGGCGGGCATGAATGTGCCGGATGCCGCCGATCCTCGGATACGCACGATTCGTGTGGTCGCTCGCCTGTGACCCGGCCCGGTGACCGCGTGGTCGGCGGGGGTCCTCGCCCTACGGGTCCGCCGAACCCGACCGGGGTACCGGCCGGTCCGGTGTCCCGCGCAGCGCCGCCCCTACCGCGTGCGACAGTTCGCGACGGGGCCGCGGCACATTCTGTGACGAGGCATCCGCAGTCATGGTGGCCGCGTACCCCGGTTCGGCGCCGCTACGCGTTGGCTTTCTTGTAGGCCTCGACCACTTCCGCGGCGATCCGCCCCCGGGCCGAGACGTCGATGCCGTTCTTACGCGCCCATTCCCGGATCACCGTGGCCTGCTCACGCTCGGTCACCGAGCGTGGTGCACCGCCGCGGCCCCGGCGCGCACGCCCGACCTTGCGCGCGTATGGGACCCACTGCTCGAAGAATTCACGCAACTGACCGGCGTTTTCCGTCGACAAGTCCATCTCGAAGGCCACGCCGTCCATTGCGAAAGACACCGTTTCCTCGGCCTGAGACCTGCCGTCGTAGTCATCGACCAATGTCACGACGACTTTGCGTGCCATAGAGATAATCCCTTCACGGTTACCGAGCGTGTGTAGTCGAAAAACTTTCGTAGCCAGTAGATAACAGATCAGTTCCGGCCCGGAAACAGCGGGGTCCCCACCTCGCTGCGGCCTCGAGCGCCTCCCCATATTGCACGCCGCCCCCGCACGTCCGCAAAACAGCACTGTTCTGCACGGTCTCACTCCGTTTTCCATCCCAGGACCATTCGCCGGCACAGTGAAAGGCGCTTCTCTGAGCCACGACCATGCGCCGAGCGCCGGCCTTACCCGGCCTGTCGGCTGCGCCGCCACCCTCGAACACGGTCGAGTCGTTCGGTCCGCTGAAAACGGCCCGGATCGTTTTCGGCGGACCGTTCCCACCGCCGTCGTGGCCGCGTTCGACGATCGTGCGTGCACCGAGCTGAGACAGATCCGTCCGCCCGAGACGTCGCCGCCGACTACCGGAGTATCTGTCGCGGAAGCCGAGGGCCGACCTCGTCGGCTTTTCCGCCGCCCCCAGCCCGCGCACCCTGGGCCGAAAATGAAATATGTTGCGCGGCAAGAAAACATAATTCAGCCACAGGTTGGCTACGATGGAAGGGTGCGGATCGGAGTCGGACTCTCCACCGCGCCTGCGGCGCGGCAGGCCGGCGCGGAAGCCGCGGCACATGCGCGTTACCAACTCACGAGCGAGTATCCGTCGCTCGCGGTGCTGCTCGCCTCACGGGCGCACGCCGACGATGCCGCGGCCGTGCTGGCGGGTGTCCACGAGACAGTCCGGGTGCCCGCACTCGTCGGATGCGTGGCGCAGGCAATCGTCGCGGGCCGCCGGGAGATCGAGGACGAGCCCGCAGTGGCGGTGTGGCTGGCGTCCGGTCTGCCCGCCGAGACATTCCGGCTGGACTTCGTCCGTACCGCGACCGGCGGGCTGCTCGCCGGCTACCGCTTCGACAAGGACGCGCGCGACTTCCACCTGCTGCTACCGGACCCGTACTCGTTCCCGGCCGACGCGTTGCTCGAGCATTTGAACGCAGACCTGCCCGGCACCATCGTGATGGGCGGGCTGGTCAGCGGCGGACAGTATCCGGCCGGGAGCAGGCTGTTCCTCGACGATGACGTGGTGTCCTCCGGCGCGGTCGGCGTACGGCTGCCCGGCTTGCGCGGAGTCCCGATCGTGTCGCAGGGCTGCCGGCCGATCGGATACCCCTATATCGTCACGGCCGCGAATGGCGAGCTGATCACCGAACTCGGCGGCCGGCCGCCGATCGTGCGGCTGCGCGAAATCGTCGACGTGCTGCCGCCCGATCAGCAGGAACTGCTGGAGAACGGCCTGCAGATCGGCATCGTGGTCGACGAGCATCTGGCCGCGCCGGGGCAGGGCGATTTCCTGATCCGCGGCATCCTCGGCGCCGACCCGTCCAGCGGCGCGATCGAGATCGGGGAGGCCGTCGAGGTCGGCACGACCGTACAGTTCCAGGTCCGGGACGCGATCGGAGCGGACAAGGATCTGCGGGAGGCCCTGGCGCGGGCCGGCACGGACCTGTCCGGGCGACTCGCCGGTGCGTTGCTGTTCACCTGCAACGGACGCGGCCGGCGGATGTTCGGCGTCGCCGATCACGATGCCACGGCAATCGAAGACCTGCTCGGCGGCATTCCGCTCGCGGGATTCTTCGCCGCGGGCGAGATCGGCCCCATCGCGGGCCGCAACGCGCTGCACGGATTCACGGCATCGCTGGCGCTGTTCGTCGAATGAGCGTCGACATCCGGGTCTACGCCGAGCTCAACGACTTCCTGCGGCCCGACGAGCGATACACGGTGCTGCGCCGGCCGTACCGACCGCACCAGACCGTGAAAGACCTCATCGAGGCCGCGGGCATCCCACACACCGAGGTCGATCTGCTGCTGGTCAACGGGCAGCCGGCCGACTTCGGCCGGCACCCACGAAGCGGTGACCGGATCAGCGCGTACCCGGTATTCGAAACCCTCGACATCGGTCCGGTCACCAGAGTCCGCCCCCATCCACTGCGTGAGCCGCGTTTCGTCGCCGACGTCAATCTCGGGGGGCTCGCCAAGCTGATGCGGCTGATGGGCCTCGACGTGCAGTGCCGCCGGAATGCCGACGACGCCGAGCTCGCCGAGGTGTCCGCGGCCGAGCACCGGATCCTGCTCACCCGCGACCGCGGACTGCTCGAGCGGCGCAACGTCACACACGGTGCGTACATCCGATCCGACCAACCGGCCGATCAGGTCGTCGAGGTGATCCGGCGGCTCGATCTGGTCACGCACCTGGCGCCGTTCACCCGATGCCTGCGCTGCGGTGGGCAAATCGTCGACGTAGCCGAAGCCGATGTGGAAGATCGGCTGGAACCGCTCACTCGCCGTTACTACGACACCTTCCGCCAGTGCCGCGATTGTGGGCGGATCTACTGGCGAGGCTCCCATCATGCCCGCCTCCGCGCGACCGTGGCGAAGATCCGCGCGGCGCTGGAACGCCGCTGACCTGTGCCGCGGGAGCTACGACGCCTCGGCCGCGGTGGTGTGCGTGGCGGCGAGGATGGTCCGGGCGACCAGCTCGGGATCGTCGATCATCGGGACGTGGCCGACACTGGGCAGGAGCGAGAAAGCAGCCTCCGGCAGCCGTGCTCGGGCGATCGGCCCGTGGATCCGTGCCGGAAGAACGCGATCGTTTGCCGACCAGGCCACCGTGATCGGGCACGGCAGCGATTCGAGGGGTGCGATTTGCTCGTCGGTGCTGAGCAGGTCGGCGGTGATGGTGCACCCCAGCAGATCCCGTAGGACGGTCATGGCTTGTGCCGGTGTGATGCGATCGCCATGCTCGGCGACATGGCGCAGCGCTACCCGCCGGATCACCGCACTGCGCAGTCCCAACGGTGCCAGCAATCCCAGCAATCGGCCGGCGGCCGCCTCGCGTGCGAGGCGACGCTCGGCGACGGACCGGCTGGTGCTGCCGCAATCCCAGAATCCGGCCGGCGACAGCGCGCAGACGGTCTGCGCACGCCCGCGGCGGGCCAGTTCGATCGCCATCCATCCCCCCAGTGAATTGCCCGCGAGGTGGGCACGGCACAAGCCCAGTGCGTCCAGGCGCCGCTCGATGTCGTCCACCAGGTGCTCGACCCGCGCCGGACGACGCAGCGCGGGTGGCCCACCGCGATGACCGAGGGCGGTCGCGGTGATGACCTCGTGTTGCGTTGCCAGTAATGGGATGAGCTCGTCCCACACCCGCTCCGACATGGCTACACCGTGCAGAAGTACGAGCGGGGGCTTGCCGGCCATGGGCGTCCTTCGATTCGTAGTGGGATGTCGAAGGGTGGATACCACAACCGAGCCCGCGGCGACATCGAAACCTGTGGCTCGGCCGACGGGCTGCGCGGATCTGTCACTGTGCGCGAAACCGGGCATGAACTCCCGACCGCCCGAACGCCGGGCCGTCGGCAGACGCGCAGACCACGGCGCGGTCGATGTCGGGCTCGACCGCGCCCTGCGCACCCAGCCTGCCGGGTTTCGACTGCCGCGAAAGTTCGACCCGGTCAGACCGTTTCCGGCCGCCAGGTGGCGATCGCCCAGATCACGACGACGTTGAGGGCGATAACGAGGATCGACCAGGCCGGGTAGTACGGCAGCCACATGAAGTTTCCGATGATCGACAAGGCGGCCAGGCAGATCGCCGTGACCCGGGCCCAGGTCGCGCCGGTCATCAACCCCAACGCGGCGATGATCAGCAGGATCCCGAGCACGATATGGATCCAACCCCATGTTGTGGTGTCGAACTTGTAGACGTATTGCGTGCCCACTATGTACAGCTCGTCCTCGGCGACGGCGGAAATGCCCTCGAAGATCGACAGCACACCAACGGTCAGCAGCAGAATCGCGGCCGCTATGGACGTGCCCGCCGCGATGCCACGGCGCACGGGGTGTTGTTCCGGTGCGGTCATGTGCGTCATTCGGTCGCCCCTTTCTGGAAAGTAATGGACGCAGTTCGAATCTCCACCACGGGCGCGTTCGGCACTTCACCCATTTCGGGTGGCTCCGGGGTTGTGCGCCCATCCGGTGTGAAATTTCAATAACGACCGCACATCATCGGGTCGGGGGCACTTTCCGCCGGGTAAGTTCCGGTAGCTAGGCGCGGTAGTGATTTGTCAGCACACGGCCCGGGAGGCACGGTGACCACATCCCACGTTCCCGCTCTACGCCGCATCCCATCCATGGCGCGAACCGCTGCCGAGATACCGGCGTTGCCGTTCGTGCCGATCCCACGAACGGACCTGCTGGGCGGAATCGATGCCGTCCGGCAATCCGCCAACGGGGGTGTGCTGCTGATCTGCGCACCGGCGGGAACGGGAAAGACGGTCCTGCTGGCCGATTGGGCAACCCGCCACACCGCGACCGAACCAGACCTGGTTTGGCTGACCATCACCGAGGAACTCACAGACGCCGCGACGCTATGGGCCGCGCTGCACAGTCGGCTCGGCATCCCTCCCGCGGAGAGCGGCGCTCCCGCGACCGCGGGCGCGGCGGAGCTGGCCGAAGCGCTGGCCGCGCGGGCCACGCCCACGGTACTCGTACTCGACGACGCACATCTCATCGCCGATCCGCTCGCCCTTGCCGGAGTCGAGTACTTCCTGCACCATGCGCCACCGACTGTCACGACGGTGCTGTGCGCCCGCCATGCTCCGCCGATCCGATGGCATGTCCTCGATCTCCAATCGCGCCTGACCCGCTGGAGCATGCGCGATCTCGCCTTCACCCCGGATCAGATCGACGCGTTGTGTCGCGACCGCGGCTGCGAACTCACCGACGCGGAGCTGGACACCCTCGGCACGCTGACCCATGGCTGGGCGGCATTGGTACGCATCGCCGCGGCCCATCTGGCGGCCCGGTCCCAGGACCGGGGCGCGGCGCTGACCATCTTGGCGCGGCCGCCGCGTGCTGTCACGGAGTTCCTGGTCGGCGAGCTCATCGCGGAGCTGCCGCCCGCGCTGCGTCGGTTCCTCACTTACACCAGCATCCCCGTCTCGTTCACCGAGCAGCTCGCCGACGAACTCGCCGGCGGCGGCACGAGCCACTATCTCCACGAACTCGACCGGATCAATTTCCCGATCAGCGCCGATTCGCGCGGTGACGACGTCTGGTACCGCTGGCACCCGATGGTGCGCGCCTATTTCCTCGCCGAGGCTCATCGGCTCGGGCCACAGCTGTGCGCGGATCTGCACGGGCAGGCGGCCCGTTGGTTGCGTTCCGCGGGCCTGCCCGCGACCGCGCTGTCCCATTTTCTCGCCGACCCGGACCGGACGATCCTGTGCGAATTCCTGTCCGGCCACGCGCTGCGGATCGTCTTGGACGGAGCGGGCGACAAGCTGTTCGACGGGCTCGCACAAGCGGCACCCACCTTGCTCGATGATCCGTTCCTGTGGCAGGTGCGGGTTGTCGACGCGCTCGTCCGCGGCAGTGCCACCGCGGCGCGCGCCTACCTGGACACGGCGACGGCGTGCCCTGCGAGCAAGGTTTCCTTCGCCTCCGCCGAACGGGTGGACACGCTCGCACGCGCCGCGACGATCGACGTCGCGGTGACCACCGGGACCGCACTCGGTGAATTCCGGGACGAGATCGCGCCCACCGGGGATCCTGATCTCGACGCGTACAGCGCGATTCAGGTCGCCAGCGGACTGGTCGCCCGCGGTGCGATCGCCCACGGCGAGCAGTTGCTGCATTCGAGTCTGGCGCTGGCCGAGCACACCGGGCGGCCATGGTTGGTGCTGCGGGCCCTCACTCGGCTCGCGTTCGCCGCGAAATCCGTCGACGCCGCCACCACGATGCGTGATCGCGCGGCCCGCGCCCTGACGATCGCCGACACGCACGGGCTGTCGGCGGCAACCGACGCCGTTCAGTCGACCGCCGTCGCCGCCTACGGCGCCTACCTGCAAGGTGAGACACCTGATCCGGCGCAGGTGAGCGCCGTCCTCGCCGAGCAGGTCGAGCACGACGGGTCGGCCGGTCCCGTCGCGGGGTGGCATGGTCAGGTGATCGGGCGGCTGCTGGAGCTGCAGCGGACCGACGAGCCGTCCGCCGCGGTCGAGGCGCTGCGCCGCAGCTTGCTCATGCTGGCGGAGCACCGGGCCTTGCCGTCGGCGACGGGCAGCCTGATCCTGCCGGTGGTGTGGGCGCTGCTGCGCGTGCACGATCCCCGAACCGCGCAACTGCTGGTCGAGCGAGTCCGCGGCGTCCTCGGCGACCTGCCCGAAGTGCGCCTTGCCGATGCCGCCCTCAGTGCCGCGGCCGATCGCCCCAAGGCGACCTGCGCCATCCTCGAACCGCTGCTCGATGAGGCGGCCGATCTGCGTCCGGTCAGCGCGATCACCGGATGGCTGCTGTACTCCGCGACCCAGCACGAGGCCGGTGCACCGGCCAAGTCCGTTGCCGCACTGGAGAACGCACTGAACGCCGCAGCGCCGCAGCGCCTCATCCGGCCGTTCCTCGACATGCCGGCCGCCCTCCCCCTGCTGGACAGCTACGCGGGCCGATTCGGCCGGTCGGAAGGATTCGCCGCCGAGATCCGACGGCACCCCGCGGTACTGCGAAGGTCGGCCTACCCCGCACTGACCCGCACCGAGATGACGGTGCTCAAACAGTTGCCCTCGGGCCGCACCGCCCAGCAGATCGCCACCGACCTCGGTGTCTCGGTCAACACCGTGAAAACCCACCTGCGGGGTATCTACGGCAAATTGGGATCGAATTCCCGGGTCGACGCGCTCGAGCACGCCCGCCGCAGCGGGCTGCTCTGATCTACGCAATATTCTGCCCCGCGCAGCGTTCGGGCTCAGGCCTCCTTCGAACGCTGTCACCGCGCGGAACCGCGCCGCTGTCCGGGTTCGTCACTCTGCGGAAGGGATCAGCGCGCAGCCCCGAGTCGTGCGAATTACTGGTCGACGGGCACCGTGGCGGAGATCTGCGCGACCAACTGCCACGGCCGATTCGTGTCGGTGCTTGCCTTGCCGCTGGTGAGGATCGCGCCGGACAGCCCGCGCGCCGGGTCGGCCCAGCCGTACTGGGTGGTCAACCCGCTGCGTCCGAAGTGCGCTCCGGTCTCGCGGCCGAACTTCGAGCGCCGCCCGCCGAGCTCGAAACCGGCTCGGCTGACCCGTCCGGCCACGCCCGGAATCCAACGGGCCGGCCGCACGGCCTCCTGCAACGTCTCCGGCCGGATGATCCGGCGGCCGTCCGGTGCGCCGCGCGTGAGAATGTCGTAGAACCGCGAGAGCTCGGCCGCGGTGGTGATCAGGTTGCCCGAGGGCAGCTCCGCGGTCAGGAAGGCTTCGGTCGCCGCACGGGACGCGCGGTCCATCCGTCCGCCGATCGCCTTACCTGCGAGATAGGTCGCGATCCACGGCGGGGCGGGACCGATCTTGACGCTCGGTACCACCTTGGCCACGTCCTCGGGCAGCACACCGAAGCTGGTCCACCGGAAACCGAACGGCTCGAGCACCTGTTCGGACAAGTGCTCCCGCAGGCGTTTTCCGGTCGCCCGCCGCACCAGCAGCCGCAGGATCAGTCCGCTGGTCAACGCGTGGTACACGCGGAAGCGGCCCGGCTTCCAACTCGGGACCAGATCGGCCAGCGCGCGTACCGCCAACTCCTCGTCGAGCACCAGGTCGACGCCCTGATACGGCGGCGTGATGAAGGGAATTCCCGCCGAGTGCGACAGCACGTCACCGATCGTGATGGCAGCCTTGCCATTCGCCGCGAACTCGGGGATGTAGTCGGACACCGGATCGTCCAGGCCGAACGCGCCCTGTTCGATCAGCATGAACATCAGCGCACCGGCGACGCCCTTCGCTGTCGAGAAGCCGCAGAACGGCGTGTCCGGGGTGGCGAGCACTGCGACCGCCTCCGGCCCGTCGCCGGGTGCGTTGCCCCAGCCGTGGCCGATGGCCCGGTTCACCATGAGCTTGCCGTTGCGGCGCAGGCACACCTGAATGGCCGGGGTCGTGCCCAGCCGGTACCACGCGCGCACCGACTCCCACACCGACTCGATGTCCGCGCGGCTGAGCCCGGCGTCCGCCGGGTCGTCCTCGGGCCCTCGGGTCGTCACCGCGTCCAGGTCCTCGGCGATCGCCACCGATCCGGCCGTTCGTGCGCTCACTCGGCCAGCTTATCGGCCGAGAGCAGCCGCTGTCGGTGCGCGGTGGTTCACAGCTCGGCGACGCGGTAGCCGATAAGGTTGCACCGCTGGGGATTCCGTTACCGGGCACGCCGATTTCACGTGCTCTCCTGCGTGACCGAGCGGAATACCGGTCGCGAGTCGTTCGCGCACCGAGGCCACCTGCACCTCGCAAGTCCTGCACCCGCACAGCCCTGCATCTCGCATAGCGTCGGCTAGGTGCGGGACGGGAGTGCGGCGGACACTTCAGCACCGCGAACGACCCCGGCGCGCGACGGGTGGAGCGCGCATTCCTTCAGATTTCGATGTCGCCTCGCCTGCACGATCACCGGATCGGCGTCCTAGAGCGAGGTGCGGATTCAACCGGGGAGCCGGGCGGCGTCGTTGGCCACACCGTCAGCCGGCGGAGCGGCTCCGGGTGCCGATGTCGTCGACGACTGCCTCGGCGTCTCAGGCTGTGAGGGCCCCACCCCACCCGGCAGCTGGTCCGGAGGCATGGGCGGCTCGGGGTCGACTGGTCGTTGGGCCTCGGCCGTCAGAGGAGGCTGCGTGGGCGGCAGAGACGGTTCGGGATACGGGAGCGACGTCGCCGCAGGAAGGGGAGCTACCGCAGGGGTCCCGGCCACCGGATTCTGGATGACCGGCTGGTCCTCGGGCGTATGCACGACCGCGGCGGCGGCCGCGCCCGCTAAGGCGGCGGCCGCCGCCGCGACCAGCATCGCTCGCCCCGTATGTCGCCGACCGGCCGCAACTGATATTCCGACTGTGGCCCTCATGAGTTCACCTCGAATCCGATCAATAGGGATTCGTCACGGAAATAGCCAACGATTGGCCCAGGTTCGCCCGGGACATGGTCGCGGGTCGCGTCGGCACCAGTCGCGCTGAGGCGGCCCAGTACACCTGCCGTCCAACAGTCCCACAACCGTGGATGCGGTACAGCCGAAGCCGGCACCCGGCACGCCCGAATACGGGCGCAGCGACGGTCGAGCCCGCCCTCTGGCTGAGTCGCCGAACCGAGCAACTCCTCGTTTTCGAGCCGCCGCAGCAGCGCGGTCGCTTCGCTTCGCGAAGCGCGGCGCGGGCATAGTGCCCGGCCCGGTCCGACGCCGCGTGCCGCGCGGCTGGTCAGCTCACATCGACAGGAACACAAGCACTTCGGCGCGCCGAGCCTGGTGTATAACTTCCATCGGCCCGGTCGACTCCACCGACAAGCGATAGCGAGACACGATGCACGGTTACCTGAACCAGGTCTCCCACGGCACCACTCCCTCCGGCTATCCGACGCGTGAACCGGAAGTCCGGGTGGTCGAGCCGCCACGCAAGGCGGATCTGGTTGTCAGCGCTCTGCTGTGGTTGCTGCCCGCGGCGTTGGCCACGATGTCGGTGGTTCTCGCGCCGTGGTTCCTGATGGCGGGCGGAATCTGCGCGGCAAAACCGGAGTGCCGGGTCGACACCAGCGCGGGCGTGTGGATCATGGTCGGCGGCGGCGCTTTCGGATTCGCGGTCGGCGCGGCACTGTCCGCCGCGGCGGCCAGGCATGGGCGGGCGCTGTTTCCCGGCGCGCTGGTCGGTGCCATGCTGGTCGTTCTGGCGTGGTTCGCCGCCTCGTTCGTGATGGGCTGACCACCTCGCTGCAATCACCCGCCACAACCGACGCGAACACCGCTACCGCAGCCGGTCGTCGTTGCGGCCGCTTGTGCGACGAGTTCCAGGTGTGTCTCCCATGCCGCGCACTGCAGAGCCGGCGGGTGCGAGTCGGCAGGTCGTTTGCCACGATGGAGGGATGGGCCGGATCCGGATCGGCACGTCAGGGTGGCTGTATCCGCCCTGGCGGGGGACGTTCTATCCGCCGAGCCTGCCACACAAGCGTGAACTGGCCTATCTCTCGGAGCGGCTCGACAGCGTCGAGATCAACGGTTCGTTCTACGCTCTGCAACGCCCGTCGAGCTATCAGAACTGGTCGGCGCAAACCCCAGATGACTTCATATTCGCGGTGAAGGGCAGCCGTTTCCTCACCCACATGAAACGGCTGCGCGACGCAGACGAGCCGCTGGCGAATTTCCTCGCGTCCGGCCCGCTGGGGCTGGGGCCCAAGCTGGGTCCGATGCTGTGGCAACTGCCACCGACGTTGCGCTTCGACGCGGACGTGCTGGACGCGTTCCTGGCCCGCCTGCCCCGCAGCACCGAGCAGGCCGCCGAGATCGCGCGGCGGCACGATCATCGCGTCGATCCCGCGCACACCTGCACCGACGCTGACCGTCCGATGCGGCACGCGCTGGAGATACGGCACGACAGCTTCGCGATGCCCGCGTTCGTCGACCTGCTCACCCGCCACGGCGTGGCGCTCGTCGTCGCCGACGCGGCGGGCAAGTATCCGTTCCTGGAGGAGGTCACCGCGGATTTCGTCTACGTCCGGTTGCATGGGCACGACGAGCTCTACGTCAGCGGCTACACCGACGACGGCCTGGACATGTGGGCGGACAAGATCCGCTCGTGGGCCCGATCCGGCGATGTGTACACGTATTTCGACAATGACGCGAAAGTGCGGGCGCCCCGCGACGCCATCGCCTTGCGGGCGCGTCTGATGTAGCCGATCGTGCGCAGTCGACTCCGGAGTTCGCTCGTCTCGACAGTCGGCTGTCGCCCTCGTATCCGAAGAATGCGCGCCGATGCCGCGAGAACGCTCGGTGAAGGTTGCCGCCCCGAACGGGGGGCTACGCCGACTGGCGCAAGGGGTGCAGGGCCGCGAGCGCGCGCAGCGCGTCGGCGCGGGAAATGGGCTGATCGTTTTCCAGCGCGGCCAGTTCCAGCTCGATCCAGTCCCGGATGAGCGCGGACATCGTCACGTTGCGTTCCCCGGCGGCCTTCTTGACCCGCTGGTGCAGGTCGAACGGGATACGCAGCGAGGTGGTGACGGTGACCGTGTCCTCGGCGCGCAGCGGCGGCGGCAACTCGGCCGGGCCGACGGGCACCCCGCTGTATTCGAGGCCGGATAGGAAGTCCTGGACGTCCTTCGGATTCGTCGGGTAGTCAGTCATCAGCGTGCTCCCAGCGCTCGAGTTCGGCCGCCTGGGAGTCGGTCATCTCGACCGCGCCCAGGATGTCCCACTGCCAGCCTTCGGTGCGGCGGACAGCGACGATGAGTGGCCGGCCGGCCTCGGTGCGGCCCCACACCGTCAGGACCGACAGCTCGTTCCGGCCACGTGCCCACCGAGGCCATCGGCGGGCACCCATGAGCACCTGCAGCACTTCGCGAGGGTCGATCCCCACCAGCGACAACAGCGCCCACTCGGGCCAGTTGTAACCCACGGTCAGCGATAATACAAGTGTATTGCATCCGGGCTCACCGTGCTCTCGCCCGGGACAGATTCCAGCTCTGCCAGGTGTCCCGCCCGAGGTCGGCGCGCAACTGGTTGCGCAGTTCGGTCCGCAGCGGCTCAGGAAGCCGATCGGTCGCGGGCAGGATGTCGGGCGAGAGGGTGCCCAGATAGTCCGTGTCCAACGACCTACCCTGCTGCCAGCGGACGATGTTCTGCTCGGCGATCAACCGTTCCGGATCGAGGACGGCGAGCGCGAGCAGCGTCGCCACCGCCGTGCCCAGCACGGCCCGCGGCAGCCACGCTCGCCGCAACCGCATGACGGCGAGCAGGACCAGGAGATAAACCAGGCCGAGCCACACCTCGCAGACTTCGACCAGCAGACGCAGCACCGTGAAGCCGTAGGCCCGCTGATAGGTCCACATCCGGCCGAGCGCCGAGGCCACGATGATCAGCGCGAGTCCACTCACTACCGTGAGCATCGCACGCAGCCACCGGCGGTCGGCGTCGGTGTCCTGCGCCGCCCAGCGCAGCACCGCCATGAGCACCGCCAGGGTGAGCACCGTGACGGCGGACAGTTGCCAGAACCCGGTGCGCGCGTACTCGGCGTAGGTCAGACCGGCAGTGCGCTGGACGTATCCGTCGCCGCCGAACAGCACGACGAACTGCGTGGTGACGAACACCGCGAACAGAATCGCCAGCGCGCCGACGGGCAGCGCCCATTCGGCTCGGCGCAGACCTCGCCGCCGGACGGGCGCGGCGGCGGGCGGCGGCGGCCCGGCCAGCACGAACAGCGCGCCGAGCACGCCGAGCACTGCGAGTACGAACAATACGATCCACCGCACCATCGCCGCATCATCAAGATCCGGCGTCACGCTCTGGAGCAGGTCGGCGAAGATCGCGTCCGCGCTGCCGAGCAGCGGCACGAACACCGCGAGCAGCGCGACGGTCACTGCCGCTGACAGTGCGAGCCGCCACCTGCGCGTCACGTCGGCCCCGCGTGCGCGTGCCGTGGCCGAATACACCCACGGCACGGCCGCCATGGCCGCAAGCGGTACCGCGAGCGTGTCGTAGACGATCCCATTGGCCGAGCGACGTCCGACGACAGCCAGCGAACCGGCGAGACCCGCCGCTACGACACACAAGGCGAACAGCCAGCCCGCGGCGCGGAACGTGCCGACCGCAAGCAGGGCAAGCGCGAGGACCGCCCACCAAAGCCTGCCCAGCTGCTGTCCCCGGCCGGCGAAGCCCGTGGTGGCAGCGGTCTGCCCATCCGTCCAATCCGAGCGGAATTGTTCACCGCTCGCAGCACCGGGTCGCGCACGCAGGCCCCGGCGCGCAGTACGGTCGACGAGGACGACCGCCGCCGCGCTGATGGCGGCGGCAACGACCCAGCCCAGGCCCGGCCGATCCCAGGGGATCAGGATCGCGGCGGCCGCCCCGGCGATCAGCGCGGCAGGCACCACACCAGGCGGGTACGCGACACGTCCCCACCTGGGTGGACGCGTTCGCGATGTTCGTGCAGCCGGCGAAGCGGGCGGCACCGGGCCGCTGTCGCCCACTCGAGTTTCTTGTCCCGCGCCGTCCGGTACCTGCTCCGCACTTCTCGTCGGCGCCTGTTCGGTCGTCTGCTCGGCAGACGCCTGTCCCGCCCCATTCGCTGGCGCCTTCGGCACCGATCCGTGCGTGACCTGCGCCTTTCCCGCCACCCCGTCCGGCCTCTGCGACGGCACTGCCGGAGCCTCCTGCGCGTCCGCTACCCCCGCGTCCGCCGCCGGCCGCGTATTCTCCGCCTGGACGTCCGCCTTCTGCGCATCCACTGCCTGCGCCTTCTGCGCCTCCGCCATCTCCGGCTGCGCTATCTGTACTCTCACGTCTCCCGTCGGCGCGCTCTGCGCCTCGATGTCCGGCGCTGCGCGCACAATCTCCGCCGCTGCAGCGGCAGGCAACGACCCCGCCGTGTCTCGGTCGAGTTCTACGCCGGCATCTGCGGACTCACCCGCTAATTCGCCGGGCTTGCCGAGCGCCACCGGCGGCGACTCGATCGGTGAGGCGGATTCGGTTGCCTCGGATTCGGTTCCTTCGGACATGACCGTTCCCTTCTATGGGCCTGCGGAATCGTCCCGGGTCCAGATGGGGTTCCGGGTTGCGTGGTGCGGTAGGTCAGTGCTCGGGCAGAACCACCCGGATGCGCGATCCGGGGTCGGCGACCGCGATGCTGCCGCCGTGCAGGTCGACCACCCAGCGCGAGATGGCGAGGCCGAGCCCGGTGCCGCCGCCGCTGGTGCGGCCTCCCCGGGTGAAGCGGTCGAAGACCTGGGCGCGTTCGGCGGGCGGGATGCCCGGGCCGTCGTCCTCGACATCGATGACGACCACACCTTGGGAAACCCGCACGGCGATACGCACTTCACCGCCCGCGGGTCCGTGCCGTGCCGCATTGTCGAGCAGGTTGAGCAGCACCTGATGCAATCTCGCACGGTCCGCGTAGACGCACGCGGCGCCGGGCAGGACATCGGTGCGGAAGCGCACGCCGCGGCCGAGCGCGACCGTCATGACTTCGGCCTCGGCGACGACATCCCGCAACAGCGGCGCGATCGGCAGGTCTTCGCGATCGAGTGGGAAGGCGCCCGCTTCGATGCTGGAAAGATCGAGGAGTTCGGAGACGAGCAGCGTCAGCCGCTCGGTCTGAGCCAGTGCGGTGCGCAGCGTCGTCGGGTCGGGTTCCGCGACCCCGTCGACCAGGTTTTCCAGAACCGCGCGCAAAGCGGATATCGGCGTGCGCAATTCGTGTGAGACGTTGGCGATGAGATCGCGGCGCTGCTGGTCGGCCGCGGCCAGATCGGCGGCCATCTGGTTGAATGCCTCGGCCAGTTGCCCGACTTCGTCCCTGGAGCTCGCCCGGACCCGGTGGGTGTAGTCGCCGTGCGCCATCCGCTTGGCCGCAGCAGTCATCTCCCGCAGCGGCCTGGTGATGCCATGCGCGAGGACCTGTGAAGTCGCCAGCGCGATCACCACCGCGGCGAGTGTGGTGCGCGGAGGCAACCACCCGATCTTGAACCCGAAGAACCCGAATGCGACCCCGCCGGAACACACCATCAGGATCGCCAGTTTCAGCTTGATCGACTTGACCGGGTCCAGCGGCCGCGGCAACAACTCCGCCACGCGGTCGCTCGTGCGGCGCCCCCAGCGTCGCGCGGCAGACTGTTCCGCCCTCCGCGCTCGACCTGGTGGGCTTGTCCTGCCGTGCGACGCGGCGAACCACTCGCCGTGGGCGGCGCTCGGATCTTGCGTAGGCTGGGCGCTCATCGGGCCTCCAGCGCGTACCCGACCCCGCGCACAGTACGAATGAGATCGGCGCCGAGCTTGCGGCGCAACGCCTTGATGTGACTGTCGACCGCGCGGGTACCCGCTGCGTCCGCCCAGTCCCAGACCTCTTCGAGCAGACGCTCGCGCGAGCACCGTTCGCGGCCGACGGGCGAGCTGGGCGAGCAGATCGAATTCCAGCGGTGTCAGTTGCGCCTCGACCTCGGCGCGCCACACCCGGCGCTGGTCGACGTCGATGCGCAGGTCCCCGACCAGGATTGTCGCGCCGTCGCGATCGGCAGCGCGATCCATCCGGCGCAGCAGCGCGTGTACTCGCGCGGCGAGCACCCGGAGCGAGAACGGTTTGGTGAGGTAATCGTCCGCGCCGACACCCAATCCAACCAACTGGTCCGTTTCATCGGCGCGGGCGGTGAGCATGAGCACGGGAATCGGGCGATGCGCTTGAATGCGACGGCATACTTCCAGGCCGTCGAACCCGGGCAACATCACGTCGAGTACGACCAGATCAGGTTCGACCCCCGCGACGGCGGCGACGGCCGAAGGGCCGTCATGTGCCAGGTCTACCGCGAACCCCTCCGCCCGCAGCCTGGCCGCGACCGACTGCGCAATGGTGATTTCGTCGTCTACCACCAGAATCCGCCGCGTGTTCGGCGGCGCAACGGCCGACTTGCCCTGTTCCATGCTCCGAACCTTAGCCACCAGCTGTGGAGGAATCCGTTGGCAATTGTGGAGATTTCGTGTGCATCCGCCCTGCGCCCGACACCGATCCCGCGAACGGCGCCACGGTGGCAGGTCCTGGGTGGCGCGCTCGGTGTGGTCAAGGCCGTTCGCGGGCCGGGCACGGCCCGTTGGTTTCGCTAAAGAAGGTTTTGCTCGGCGGAACGCGGATATCTACCGGCAGTGTCAATTGTCTGGAGACAGTCCGGCGATCGCCCGCAGCGCGGAGATCATTCCGGTGACCGGAATGCCGGGATCGATCGTCCGGAACAGGCCGAGCCCCACACCGAGCGCCAGCACAGCGACGGCCGCCTCGGCCGTCGGCACCTGGGTATCGACATCGTCGGTCGTCTTCAGCGCCGTACCGACCATGCCGACGATGGCACCGAGCCGGGTCGCGAGTTCGCCGCGCAGCTGGTCATCGTGCCGCGCCTGCACGCCGAATTCCAGTTCCAGCTGCGTCCAGTTCGGATCGCCGATGACCCGCTCAGCCCATTCCCCGAGCCCTCGCAGGCGCTGTGCCGTCGTGGGCGCGGCAATGATGTCGGCGACCTCTGCTGCGCGTTCGCCGTGGATCTTGTCCAGCACGGCCAGACACAGCGCGTCTTTGGTGCGGAAATTCGAATACACCGCACCTTTGGTGAAACCCGCCGTGTCGGCGACTTTATCGATGCTGGTGGCTTGGTAGCCCTCGTCCAGAAAAAGACGCGTGGCGGTGGCGATCAGCACCGCCCGCGTCTGAGCCTTGCTCTGGGCTCGAGTCGGCCGGGCTTCCCGTCCGGACACCTGACGACGCCGACTCTCATCCTGATTCGCAGACAACTGTTATCCCTTCAGATACTCTCGGTATCCGATTGTAGATACCAGCGGTATTCCACATCGCAGGAAGGATCGAATCGTGAGGAGCCGAATAGGCAAAGTCGCCGCAGCTGTGACGGGAACCCTCCTCGTGGTCGGAGGCGGCGCGCTCTCTGCACCACACGCATGGACGCAGCCGGCCGCGGAAGCCGCCGCTGATTTCTACCTGCCGCCGGCGCCGCTGCCCTCGTCGGCGCCCGGCACGATCATCCGCACCGAACCATCGCATCTGGCGCTGTCGATCCCAGGACAGCCCGGATCGATCCCCGCGAACTCGACGCGGATCATGTACGTCAGCAGTGATACCCACGACGTACCGGCCGCGGTGGTAGGAACGTACCTGGAGCCGTCACAGCCGTGGACCGGCCCGGGCGAGCGCCCGCTGGTCTCGTACGCGGTCGGCACGAAAGGACAGGGCGATCAGTGCGCGCCCTCGAAGCTGCTGGCGCAGTTCGTCCAGTACCAACCTCCATTCGACGTGATCGTCGAGTACGACGTGCTGGCGATCTACTCCCTCTTGGCCCGCGGCATGTCCGTCATGGTGACCGACTACCACGGCCTCGGCACGCCCGCGGTGCACGACTATCTCAACCGGAAAGCGCAAGCTCACGCGGTACTCGACGCCGCACGGGCCGCCCTGCAACTGCCGGGCACCAGCCTCGCCGCCAATGCGCCGGTGATTCTCTACGGGTACTCGCAGGGCGGCATGGCCTCCGCCGGCGCGGCCGAACTACAACCGAGCTACGCCCCCGAACTGAACGTGCGCGGCGCCTACGTCGGTGGGCCGGTAGTGGACGACGAGTACTTCATCGCACACAACGACGGTCGGCCCTCTCTCGGACCCGCCTTCGCCTGGATTCTCAACGGTATCGCCGACGATTATCCGGACACCCGCCCGGTGCTGGACGCCGAACTCAACGACACCGGCAAGGCGATTCTCGCTGAATCCCGGGACAAATGCGCCGTCCCGTTCGGACTGGCCCAGATGCATCAATTCACGTCCGAGTGGACCACCAGCGGCGAACCTCTCACCGCTGTGATCGATCGGTCTCCGGCACTGAAAGCCGCATTCGACGCGCAGCGCATCGGCTCGATGGCCCCGTCGGTGCCCGTATTCATCGCCTCCAGCCCGAACGACGAGGGAGCGCCGTATGCGCCCGTCCGCGACATGGCGGCAAGGTGGTGCGGTAGCGGCGTGCCCGTTCAGCTGGACTCGAATGCCGATATTCCGAGTGTCATCACCGGATTGCGGGCGACCCACGTGTTGGCCTTCTTCCCGTCACTGGTGGCCTCACAGGACTGGTTGACCGACCGGCTGGCAGACAAGCTCGCCCCGAGCAACTGCGCGGCTCTGCCCTAGTTGCGCGAGCACGACCGATTCCGATACCGTCAGTATTCCAATCGGATATACGACCTCACGCAGTGGTTCGGCCGAGCGTGGTTGCGCCCAGCACGGTTGTGCGGAGCACGGCTCGTCATCCGCGAGGTGGTGCAATAAGCCCGGCGCGGGTCGGCCTCAGGTCCGACCCGCGCTGCTGGCCGACCTGTCCGAGCATGCTGGTCCGATCGCGTTGCCCCGCCGTGCGAAAGCCGGCGAGATTCACCCCCATGTCCTGCCAGACGTTCCGCAGCAGTCCGAGCCGTGGCGTCTGAACGGCTGTGGTGCACCGTGTCCGTGTTCGTTCGCTAGCCCGGAATTGTGAAAGGGAGGGGTCGGATGCCGGTGTTGGCTCATGGCCACCGTGATATCGGTGCCGCTGCCGTCAGGTCGGCTTGGTACGCACTTCCCGCGCTCGTCGGCGCGGCGGGCCGGTTGCGCAGCGCCGGGCCGAGCACGACGCCGCCAGATCGGACCGAGGGGCCGGAGCGGAGCCGATGACGGTGAAGTACCGTCCTTTCCGCAGACGTCATGACCGGCCGGATCCGAAGCGGCACCTGTGGGTGTTGAGCTTGCTGGCTCCGGGTTTCGGACTGCTGCCATCCCAGCTGGTACTGCACACCGGTGCCCCGGTGTTCTGGTGGATCGAACCGATCATCATTCTGATCGTGATCCCGGTGCTGGACCGGATATTCGGCGACGACGGCACCAATCCGCGCGACGAAGACTACGAGTCGCTGTCCAACGACCGGTACTACCGGTGGTGCACGTACCTGTTCCTGCCCATCCAGCTGATCGCGCTGCTGATCTCGGCCTACCTGTGGGCCGGCGACGAATTGAGCGTCGTCGACAAGCTGGGTTTGGCGGTCACCATGGGTTTCATGGCGGGCATCGGGATCAACGCCGCGCACGAACTCGGGCACCGCGTCGAACGTCTGGAGCGCTGGCTGGCGAAAATCGCACTCGCGCAGTCGGGCTACGGCCACTTCTACGTCGAGCACAACCGGGGCCACCACACCCGGGTCGCCACCCCGGAGGACCCGGCCAGCGCTCGGCTGGGTGAATCACTGTGGCAGTTCCTCCCGCGCAGCATCATCGGCGGATACCGCTCCGCGGTGCACCTGGAGCAAGAACGCTTACATCGGAAAGAATTACGCTGGTGGAGCAGCCACAACAACATCCTCCAGGCCTGGGCGATGACGCTGGTGCTGTTCGGTGCCCTGCTCGCCGTCTTCGGCCCGGCCATCCTGCCGTATCTGCTGATCCAGGCATTGATCGGTGCCGCACTACTGGAAACGGTGAACTACATCGAGCACTACGGACTGCTGCGGCGGCGGCTGCCCAACGGCCGCTGGGCACGATGCGCACCCACCGACAGCTGGAACTCCGACCGCCTGCTCACCAACCTCGTCTTGTTTCACCTGCAGCGGCACAGCGACCACCACGCCAGCCCTGGCCGGCGCTACCAGACGCTGCGCAGTTCAGAGGAGGCTCCGCAACTTCCCGCCGGCTACGCCACCATGATCGTGCTCGCCGCCGCGCCACCCCTGTGGCGACGTGTCATGGACCCCCGCGTCCTGGCGCACTACGACGGCGACATCACCCGCGCCAATATCGCGCCCCGAAAACGCGACCGGATCCTCGCCGCCCACAACCAGCCCGCAACAGCCCGGCCTTGACGCCTGGACTGCGGCACCCGCCCGAGCCGACTCAGGCGGGTGCCTTCGGGCCTGTCTTGCTGAGACGGCCGGCCGGCATCGGGCTATCCGACGGAAATACTGCCACCCTTGGGCAGGTACCCCAACTTCTCCACCGGCAGCTCACCGAGCACGGTACCGGTGCAGTCCCGGCCGGAGTGGAGCGTGATGGGCCGATCGGTGCCGTTGCCGACGGTCACCTGGAACGTAGAGTAGAAGGTGCCGTCGGTGTTCAGGCAGCCCACCGGGTCCACATGCGGCTCACCGTTGATCGTCACCGTGCCGACCGCGGCCTGCGCCGTCCCCGCCGACAGCGCGACGGCGGCTCCCGCCAGGACCAGCGCACCGATATACCCAGCAGTACGAATCATTCGCGTCTCCAGTTCTTTTCGATGCCGACCAACCCCGAAGCCGACGTCTGGTGAAAGTGCGCCAGTGATTCTGTCACGAGATTCAGCGGGACCCAACCGTGCTGGTCGGCGGGCAAGGGTAACGAGCCGGGCAACCGCCGCTCCCGCCCGCCGGATCGACGCCTCAGGCGCCTGTGGCGCGAAGAGCCTCGGTGTCCTTGCGTATCCCCAAGGCCACGACGATCTCCATGACGCCGAGCACGATCAGCCAGATGCCCGCCACGATGGCGAGGGTGGCCACCGACCGCACCGGCCAGATGATCAGCACAACACCGGCGACCGCCGTGAGAATGCCGAAGAACACCTGCCACCACCGCCCCGGCAGGGCGGGCTCGGAGATCGCGGCCATCAGCAGAGCGATTCCGCGAAACAGCCAGCCGATTCCGATCCACAACCCGAGCAACAGGATCGAGGCCAGCTCGTCGCGGAAACAGAAGACGCCGACCACGATGGACAGCACGCCGACAAGGAAAGCCAGCACCCGCAGACCGGCGCTCGACGGTGCGCCGAAGGCCGCCAGCAGTTGCAGAAAGCCGGTGACCACCAGGTACACACCGAAAATGATGCCGGCGGCCTGCAGCGTGACATCCGGCCACACCAGGATCAGGATGCCGAGGAGCACCGCGAGGACGCCGGTGACCAAGACGGTTTGCCACGCACGGCGGGCAACAGACTGCAGAGGACCCTCTAGCACGCTGTTCGTCGTCATGTCGTGATGCTATAGCCCGCTCGAAATGTTTACTGAATATTTGCCACAGGAACGTGGCGGTGCCGGGCCCGATGACGAAGCAGCGACGTGACGCTCGCCATGCACGTTTATCGCCCGGGCGGTCGGGTAGTTATTCCTGAGTGACTCTTCGTGTACGCCCCTGGGGTGCAGCGGGTGGGTCGGGGTTCGGTGAGGCTCGGGGCTAGGAGAAGAGGGTGGCGGTTCTGCTCGTGCTGCAGGCACGTGGGCTGGGTGATCTCCTCACCGCGGTCCCCGCTTTGCGTGCCCTGCGCCGGGCCAAGCCGCACGATCGGATCGTTCTCGCGGCCCCGCAGCGGCTCAAGCCGATCATCGACCTCATCGCCTCGGTCGACGCCCTGGTGCCGACCGCCGAACCGCGCAGCCTCCGCTGGGACGCGCCCGCACCCGAGCTGGCGGTAAACCTGCACGCTCCGAGTACCGAGAGTATCGCCGCGCTGGCCAAAACCCGGCCCGGACGCATCCTCACCTATCGCGACGCGGCGTTCCCCGAGGTGTCCGGCCCTGACTGGCACACCGACATCCACGATGTCGACCGCTGGTGCCAACTGCTCGAACACAACGGCATCGGGGCGGATCGCCGCAATCTCGGGCTGGTTCCACCGGTCGCCACGACCAGCCATCGCGGCTGTGTGGTCGTGCACGTCGGCGCAGGCGCACCGGCCCGCCGGTGGCCGCCGGACCGGTTCGCGGCGGTCGTGCGGCACCTGCTGATCCTCGGGCGCGACGTGGTGCTCACCGGCGACGAGTACGAGCGCGAACTCGCCCTGACGGTCGCCGCGCGGGCCGGCCTGCCCGTCGGCCGGGTCCTCGCCGGGGAACAGAACCTCATCGAACTGTCCGCGACCATCGCCGAGGCGGGACTCGTGATCTGCGGCGACACCGGCGTCGCGCACCTGGCCACCGCGTTCGGCACCCGCACGGTCCTGCTGTTCGGCCCCACGCCGCCCCGCTGGGGCGGGCCTCCAGCGCACCTGCTCAGCAGGCATGCCGTGCTGTGGGCGGGTCGAATCGGGGATCCGGACGCCGACGCTCCCGACGCCGGCTTGCTGCAGATCGGCGTCCCCGAGGTGATCGACGCCGTGGACAGCCAGTTGGGCAAACGCACGGCGGCCGCCGCGGCGGGCACCGAACGCCGCAGGATTGCTTACCGCCGCGTCGGATGACCGGTCCGGACTGCCGACCCGACACCCCGCCGTACTGACGAGCCCTGAGTCAGGCCGTCTCGGTCGCAGCGGTCTGCAGCGCGGCCGAGTAGGCGGCGATCGCGCTGGGCCAGAACTGTTCGAGGTAGTCGCGTGCATCGGCGAGCCCACGCGGGTCCAGGGAATACAGGCGGCGATTGCCCTCCGGCCGCACCATGACCAGCCGCGCCGCACGCAGTACCCGCAGGTGCTGCGATACCGCCGAGCTGCTCACGCCGACCCGCTCGGCGAGTTCCCCGACCGAACGCGCGGCCTGCGGTAGGGCCTCGAAAATCGCGCGACGGGTCGGGTCCCCCAGCGCGGTGAGCGCGCACACTCCATTAGTCGCCACTCATATAGTTTGAGCACATAGCATCTCTCTGGTCAATTCGACGTGACGTTGCATTTTCCCAGTTCATGCCATATATCTCTCCATTCCGTTATCCGTTCGTAATCCACGAACAGGGCATACGCCAGCCCGTGACAGTTGCCACAAGATTGCGGCATACAGGCATAACTCCCTTACGTTCGATGCATGCCCGTGACCTTCCCGTTATCAATTCGTCGCGGCGCGACCCGGTTCCGCCGCCACCGCGCCGCTACCCGTGCGGTCGCCGTCTCCGCGATCGTCACCGCCTCCGTAGGCGTCCTCGCCGCAGCACAACAGGACCAGGACAGCGGCGCTTCCGCCCGTCTTGTCGCAGGAAAGATCGCCTCGGGCGAAATCGCGCCGGCCCAGGGCCGGCCTCGGCTCGTCTCCTTCACCCACGAAGCACCGGCCCAGCAGGCCGATCCGGCCGCAGCGTCGTGGGACCCGAACCAGCTCGCGCAAGAGTTCACGCCCCCGAAGACCGTCCGCCCCGTCGCCGGCGTGCTCACCTCCACTTTCGGCTCACGCTGGGGCCAGCTGCACGCGGGCTTGGATTTCGGTGACCCGCTCGGTGCGCCGATCGCCGCCGTCACCGATGGCGTCGTGATCGAGGCCGGTCCCGCGTCCGGCTTCGGCCTGTGGGTACGGGTGCGGCAGGACGACGGAACCGTGGGCGTTTTCGGTCACGTCAACGAGATCCTCGCCTCCGTCGGCCAGTCGGTCCGAGCGGGCGACGTCATCGCGACCGTCGGCAACCGTGGCAATTCCACCGGCCCGCACCTGCACTACGAAGTCCATCTGCCGGACGGCGAGAAGATCGATCCGCTGCCCTGGCTGGCCGCCCGCGGCATCGACGTCATGCAGCAACCGAGCTGAGGCGGATCCCTCGCGAGACAGTGCGGGGCTCGCGAACAGATTCAACGACCCGATCGTGACCATACACCGGACCGCTGACGCACTGCCGCGTTCGCGGTCCGGCGACGTTACGCACTGAGCGAAGCTCGGGACTCGCCTGCCACCGTGAGAGGTGAATCGCAGCGTCCTGGCCAGTTCCGCCGTAGCTGTAGCGGCGACGGCGCGATACCGGAGTATCGGACCCGAATACCGCTGTGGAGCGATGCCCGCAGGGATCCACGATTTCTACCGTTCGATCCATGCCTACAACACATTCCGTCGCGTCACCGGATCGGATGCCGGCGACCGGCCCCCGTCGCGGCCGCGGGCCGTTCCCCCTGCGCTCCGCATTCCGGTGGCACCGGCCGCTCTTGGTGACCGTGACCGTCATGGCCGTGCTGGGTGTGGTCTCGATCGGCGGCATGCTCTGCGACGATCGCACCTTGCTCGGCGAGTCGGTGTGGCTCAAGCCGTTCAAATTCGGTGTCGCATTCGCGCTCTACAGCCTCACGCTGGCATGGCTGCTGTCCTTGCCGCACAAGGGAAGTCGCGTTACCTGGTGGCTCGGAACGGTGTTCGCGGGGACCGGCATCCTCGACGTCGGATTCATCGCCGTGCAAGCCGCCCGCGGGACGTTCAGTCACTTCAACAACGCCGACCTCGACCCGGTGAACCGGATCGGGCAGACCATCTTCATGTCCGGCGTGCCGGGCCTGTTCTTCGCGAACCTGTCGATCGTGCTGATCTTGTCTTGGCAGCGCGTCGCCGACCGCCCGACATCGCGTGCCATCCACGCCGGACTCGGCCTCGCCGTGGCCGGTATGGCGCTGGGCTACCTCATGGGGTACACCGGTAAGCAGCTCGTACGCGACTCCGACGGGCGGGTGGTCGAACTGATCGCCGGGCATACTGTGCTCGACGACCCGGCCCGGTCGCAGGATGCCCGCGACGCACTCGCCGGAATGCCCATCACACACTGGAGCACTGTCGGGGGTGATCTGCGGATTCCACACTTCGTCGGGCTGCACGGCATCCACGTACTGTTGTTCGCGTCATTCGCGCTGGCCTGGCTCGCTGCGCGCTACCGCTGGTTGCGCGCCGAAAGCGCTCGCGCGGCCGTCGTCGGCATCCTGGCGGCGGGTTACTCCGGTCTGCTCGCCCTGCTCTGCTGGCAGGCGATGCGCGCTCAGCCGCTGGTCCACCCGGATAGCGTCACGGTGGCCGCGGCGGCCGGTCTCCTCGCGATCGTCGCGGCGCTCTTGGCCGCGGTATATCGGCGTCACCGTGACGCTGGGCTGCCGAGCGCGGAACCGGTCAGCGTAGACGTTCCGCGTCGCGGGTGAGCTCGACGAGAGTCTTGCCGAGCGCCGCCAACTCCTCGGGTGTCGCGCCCTCCGCAATCGCGGTGGCGACATCTTCGGCGCCGCAGCGAGCCGCGAACCAGCGGTCGGCCAGGTCGGCTACCTCCTGGGCGCTGAGCACCACCGAATCGTCGGCAATCCCGGTTCCTTTCAAGCTGTTGCGATGCTCGTAGGCGCGTTGCCGACAGGATTGCCGGCAGTACCGGCGGCGACGTCCGGCGTCCGACTCCACGATCTCCCGTCCACACCACGAACAGGACAGCAAGCGGCTGCGCGACATGAGGCAGAACACTAATGGCCCGCGGCCTGCGAACCGCCCAGCGGCCCCGGGGAACCGACCCGCGCCGGGCATGGCGAGCTCAGCGCGTGGGTGGCACTACAATGGAACGGTTGACCGCGGCCGTGTCGGGAACTATCGGCGCAGGCCCGATCGTTGAACATCAGGTCGAGCGAGCGCGTCCGCTCGTACGGACCCGGCCGCAGCGCACGAAGACTCGAGCACACAGGGAGAGGCACACCATGGCAGATCGCGTACTCCGAGGCAGTCGGCTCGGAGCGGTGAGCTACGAGACCGATCGCGACCACGACCTTGCTCCGCGTCGGATCGCCCGGTACCGGACCGACAACGGCGAGGAATTCGACGTGCCGTTCGCCGACGACGCTGAGATCCCGCCGACCTGGCTGTGCCGCAATGGTCAGGAAGGCGTGCTGATCGAAGGCGCCGGCCAGGAGACCAAGAAGGTCAAGCCGCCGCGCACCCACTGGGACATGCTGCTGGAACGGCGCAGCAAGGAGGAGCTCGAGGAACTGCTCAAGGAGCGCCTCGAACTGCTCAAGACGCGCCGCCGCGCCTGATCGGTCCACCGGCACGACCCGGCCGCCACATCGTTCGATGCGGCGGCCGTTCGCGGTTGGGTCAGCGGCTGGCGACCTTGCGGTAACGCAGCAGCGCCAGCGGCACGGCCACCGCGAGGACCGCCACCGAGCAGGCCACCGCGTACTCGACGCAGTGGTCGGCCGCCCACCCGGTGGGTGCGACGAAGGTGGGCGGCGCGCCGTTGTCGAACAGCTTGCGTCCAGCCGCCGACACCGCGGTGATCGGATTCCATTCCGCGATCGTGCGCAGCGGCCCCGGCAGCGTCTCGGCGGAAATGAACGCCGAGGAGATGAACGTCAGCGGAAACAGCCAGATCAGTCCGGCGCTCTGGGCCACCTCGACGGTCGGCGACAGCAAGCCGGTCAGCGCGCCGATCCAGGACATCGCGAACGCGAACAACAGGATCACCGCGAAGGCCAGCACGGCGTCGGCGACGCTGCCGTGGATGCGCCAGCCGACGACATATCCGCACCCGACCATCACAGCCAGGCTGAGGATGTTGACCACCAGATCCGACAGCGTCCGACCCATCAGTACGGCCAGTCGTGACATCGGCAGCGCCCGCATCCGGTCGATGATGCCCTTCTGCAGATCTCCCGCCAGACCGACGGTGGTGAACGCCGCGTTGAACGCGACGGTCTGGGTGAAGATGCCGGCGAGCAAGAATTCCCGGTACTGGCCGCCGCCGAGCGAGGCGCCGAAAATGTAGGCGAACAGGAATACGAACATCAGCGGCTGGATCGTGGCGGTCACCAGCAGCGTCGGCACGCGCAGGATGGTCAGCAGGTTGCGGTGTGCGACGATGGCGCTGTCCCGGAACAACCGCAGCCGTGGACCCGAATCCGGTTGCGGCCCCGTTGTTTCGGCTTCCCGTTTCGCCTTCGGGGAGGTCTCCCCGAGCACTGCCGTACTCACGACATGATCTCCTCTTGTACGTCGTCGGTGGCCGGGTCCGCGATGGGCGCTGCGCCCGGCTTGCCGGTGAGGGACAGGAAGACGTCGTCCAGGCTCGGCCGATGCACGCTCGCGTCGACCACGCGGACACCCGCGTCGTCGAGTCGGCGCAGCGCCTCCACCATGGTGCGCGAACCGTCGCCGACCACCACCGACGCCTCGTCGGTCCCGGCCTCGTGGCTGGGCTCCCCGACGCCGATCCGGGCCAGCACCGCCAGTGCGGGCTCGGCGTCCTGGCCCACTGCCAGCGTCACGGTGAGCCGGTCACCGCCGATGGAGGTTTTCAGCTCGTCGGCCGAGCCGCGCGCGATGACCCGCCCGTGGTCGATCACGGTGATGCGGTCGGCCAGCAGATCGGCCTCTTCCAGATACTGGGTCGTGAGCAGTACCGTGGTGCCGTCGTCGACGAGATCGCCGATGACGCGCCACATGTCCAGCCTGCCGCGCGGGTCCAGACCGGTGGTCGGCTCATCCAGCACCACCACCGCCGGGCGGGCGACGAGTGCGCCCGCGAGGTCGAGTCGGCGGGTCATACCGCCGGAGTAGGTGCCCGCCCGGCGGTGGGCGGCGTACTCGAGTCCGAGCGCGCCGAGCAACTCCTCGGCCCGCGCCGCCGCCTGCCGGGACGACATCCCGTACAGCCGCGCGACCATGCGCAGGTTCTCGTAGCCGGAGAGGTTGGCGTCGACCGCGGCGTACTGGCCGGACAAGCCGATCCGTTTGCGTGCCGCGGCGGGGTCGCGCAGGACGTCGATGCCCGCCACCCGCACCGCCCCGGCGCACGGCTTCAGCAGCGTGGTGACGATCCGCACGGTCGTCGTCTTGCCCGCGCCGTTGGGACCGAGCAGGCCCATCACCGTACCGGCGGGGATCTGCAGGTCGATCTCGTCCAGCACCCGGACCCGGCCGTAGTTCTTCACCAGGCCGGTCACCTCCACGGCAAAGCTCATGAGGTCACCTCGCCGGTGCTCGACGCCGTGCGGGCGCCGCGGTGTGCTGATGGTTCGCTCGCCAGCAGGCTCACGGATGCGTCTCCTTCGGGTCCAGGCACGCTCGCAACACCGGCCCGATCACCGCCAGCGCTTCCGGCGTGGTCATCGCGGAGTGCCGGCAGCGCAGCTCGTGATCGTGGACGGCGCCGGTCACGTGCGGCTGCCAGGCTCCGGCCCGGCGATCCGGGTCGGACCGGTTGATCTCGTCGTCGCCCGCGGTGAAGAACACCAGGTCGCCGTCGAAGACACCGGGCTGGAAGCCGTGCGCGAGCAGCGCACCGCTGTGGTATCCGGTGTAGAGCCGCTCCAGATGCTCGACGGTCAGCGCCGCGAACGGTCCGGAGCGCGCGCGCAGCAGTTCGGCCGCGTCACGCAGGGTCATCGCGGGGTCGATCTCCGCGCCGAGCTCGTCGCTGCCGAGCTCGCCGACGATCTCCGAGATACTCGGCGTCGCGTGCTCGAGCAACTCCTGCGACAGCTGGTAGCTGTCCATCATCGACAGGAACGCGACCTCGTCACCGGCCGCCTGCAGCTGCACCGCCATCTCATGCGCAATGAGGCCGCCGAGCGACCAGCCGAGCAGATGGTAGGGCCCCTCGGGCTGGATCGCCTTGATCTCGTGCACGTAGTGACTCGCGGCCTCGGCGATCGATCCGTACCCCGGCTGACCTGCGACGTGCGGAGCCTGCAACCCGTAGACCGGGCGATCCGGCGCGAGATGGGCGAGCAGCCCCGAGTAGCACCAGGCCAATCCGATCGCCGGGTGGACGCAGAACAGCGGCGCTCGGCCCGGCTGCGTGCTCGGCCGGATCGGCAGCACCGGCTCCAGTACCGAGGCGACCGCAGCGCCCGAAGTCGCGTCCGCGCGATCCAGGCGTGCGGCGATGGCCACGGGGGTCGCGTCGCCGAACATCACTTGCACCGGCAGGTCGATGCCCCTTTCCCGAACGTGTGCGACGACTTTCGTGGCCAGCAGCGAGTTACCGCCGAGTTCGAAGAACCCATCGTCCACGCCGACCGACGCCACGCCGAGGGCCTCGGCGAATGCCGCGCAGAGGGCCGCCTCCGTCGGGGTGGCCGGCGCGCGGTAACCCTTGGTGGCGCTGAACACCGGCTCGGGCAGCTTGGCACGATCGAGCTTGCCCACGGGGCTCAGCGGCACCTCGTCGAGCAGCATGATCGACTGGGGGACCATGTAGTTCGGCACCAGTCGGGCCAGGTGCTCGGTCAGCTCGGTCGCGGTGAGCGTGCTCCCGTCCCGCGGCTTCACATACGACACCAGCGCCGTCGCGCCTGCTGGGGTGCGGTGCCCGATGGTGGTGGCGAAGGCCACCGCGCCGTGGCGTGCGAGCGCGGCATCGATCTCGCCGAGTTCGATGCGGAAGCCGCGGATCTTCACCTGGTGGTCGGTACGGCCGACATACTCGATCTCCTGCGCCGATTCCGGCGCAGAATGGTCGTTCCCCGATCCGGTCCACCACCGCACCAGGTCGCCGGTGCGGTACATCCGCTCCCCCGGCTTCCCGAACGGATTCGCGACGAAACGCTGTGCGGTCAGGCCGGGCCGGTTCAGGTAACCGCGCGCCAACGCGTCTCCGGCGAGATGCAGTTCACCGGTGACGCCGATGGGCGCGGGATGCAGGCGTGCGTCCAGGATGGTCGCGTTGACGCCGCGGATCGGTCCGCCGATGGTGATCGGCCCACCCGGCCGCATCGGCTGCGAGATCACCGTGACGATCGTGGTCTCGGTGGGCCCGTACACGTTGTACAGGTTGCGGCCGGGCGCCCACCTGGTCACCAGGTCCGGCGGCAACGCCTCCCCGCCGACCAGCACGTGCTGCAACTCGGTGACTCCGGCGGGGTCGACCGTACCGAGGGCCGAGGTGGTGATGAACGCGTGCGTAATCCGCTCCTGGATGAACACCCGCCGCAGGTCCGCCCCGCCGACCACCCCCGCGGGCGTGATCACCAGGGTCGCCGCGCCGCCGAGGGCCAGCAGGAGATCGAGCATCGCGGCGTCGAAGCTCGGGGTGGCGAAGTGCAGCGCGCGGCATCCCGGCTCGACATCGAACCGCTGCGCGGTCTCGGCAGCGAAGTTGGACAACCCGCCGTGGGTGACCACGACCCCCTTCGGCGTGCCGGTCGAACCGGAGGTGTAGACCACGTACGCGGGGTTGTCGATCCGCAGTGGCGCGGGGCGTTCGGCATCGGCGATGGGGGCATCCGGCGCGTCGAGTATCAATTCACGGAACGCCGGATCGTCCAGCACGATCCATTCCATTCCATCGGGCAGTTGGTCGTGATAGCCCGACAGTGTGATGCCCAGCGCCGCACCGGAATCCGACAGCATGTGCGCGATGCGCTGGTGCGGGTACAGCGGATCGACCGGCACGAACGCCGCGCCGGCCTTGGCGACCGCGAGCACCGTCGCCACCGACTGGACCGACCGCGGAATGCCCAGTGCCACCAGCGTTTCCGGGCCTACGCCACGCCGCAGCAGCACCCGCGCCAGCCGGTTGGTCCAGCGATCCAGCGCGTCGTAGGTGACCTCGACGCCCTCGGCGACCAGGGCGACCGCGGCGCGGTCGACGTTCGCCGCGTGCTCGAACACCTCGGGAAAGGTCACCGGGCGGTCCGGCTTGGCACCGCGCACCGGCGCGAGTCCCGACCATTCGACGGGATCGAGCAGTTCCAGATCGCCGACCGCGGTGGTCGGGTTGGCGGCGACGGCCGCCAGCAGCCGGGCCAGTCGTATGCCGAGCCGCTGCGCGGTCGACTCGTCGAACAGATCCGTCGCATAGTTCACCGCGACGGTGATGCCGGCCGGATCGCGGTGTGCGGTGTGCGCTTCGGTCAGCGTGAACTGCAAGTCGAACTTGGCGACTCCGGTGTCGAGATCGGTCGGCTCGATGTGCAGCCGCGGCAGGTCGAGCCCACCGACCGGCTCGTTGCGGACCGACAGCATCACCTGGAACATCGGATGGTGGGCCTGGGATCTGGCCGGGTTGAGTACCTCCACGAGACGCTCGAAGGGCAGGTCGGCGTGGGCGAAGGCGTCCAGGTCGGTTTCGCGCACGGTGTGCAGCAGATCGGTGAACCGCGCGCTCGGGTCGATGGCTGTGCGCAGCACCAGCGTGTTGACGAACATGCCGACCATCCGGTCCAAGGCAGGATCGCCACGGCCGGCGACCGGCGAGCCGATCGTGATGTCGTCGCCGGCGGTCATGCGGTGCAGCAGGACCGCGAGCGCGGCGTGCAGCACCATGAACAGGCTGGCATTGTTGCTGCCCGCGATCATCTGCAGTTCGCGGTGGGTGACCGGGTCCACCGCGCATTCCACGGTGCCACCCCGATAGGAGGGTGTGGGCGGGCGCGGGCGGTCGGCCGGCACGGTCAGCAACTCGGGGATGCCGTCCAAGGTGCGGCGCCAGTAGTCGAGTTGCCTGCTCACCAGCGAGTCCGGGTCGTCCTCGGTACCGAGCACGTCCTGCTGCCACAGGGTGTAATCGGCGTACTGGACCTCGGGCTCGGCCCAGTCGGGCGTGACGCCCGCACACGCCGCGCGGTACGCGACGGCGACATCGGCGGCCATCGGTTCCAGTGACCAGCCGTCCATCGCGATGTGATGCACGACCAGCACCAGGACGTGCTCCTCGGTGAGCCCGGCGACGCCGGTCGACACCGAGATCAGCTGCGCGCGAATCGGGACGGTGGTAGCGAGGTCGAATCCCGGTGCGGCGAAACGACGTACGGCGGCCTCCACCTCGTCGGCCGGCACCGTCGCGCGGGACAGCGCCATCGCCGCCTCGTCCGGTTCCAGAACCACCTGGACGGGCGCGCCGTCGGTCTCCGGGAACACCGTGCGCAGCGTTTCGTGCCTCGCTTGCACCGCGTGCAACGCGGAGATGAGTGCATCGACATTCAGGCGGCCGGTCATCCGCAGCACGAGCGGGATGTTGTACGCGCCCGCCGAGCGGTCCGAGGCCGCGGCGCCGACCGCGTTGAACCGGTTGAGGAACCACAGCCGCCGCTGCGCGGCCGAGAGCGGGATCCGCCCCGGACGGCTGCGGCGCACCAGTGCGGGACGTCCGTCGTCGCAGTGGGCTCCCGCATCCAGCAGCTCGGCGAGAGCGGCGACCGTCGGCGTGGCGAACACGGTGCGCACGGCGAGCCGCATATTCGTCGCGACGGCCAGCCGCGCGACGAGCTGCGTTGCCAGCAAGGAGTTTCCGCCGATGTCGAAGAAGCTGTCCTCGGCACCCACGCCGTCCGCGCCGACCAGCTCACCCATCACCTCGGCGACCAATCGCTCCGACGCGGTCCCGGGTAGGCGTCCGGCCTGATCCGCGATGAACTGCGGCTGCGGCAGCGCGTTGGTGTCCAGCTTGCCGACCGGGGTCAACGGGATGGAGTCCAGCACGGTGATGCTCGCGGGCACCATGTGCGCGGGCAGGCGACGAGCGACGAATGCACGGACCGCCTCGACGTCCATCCTCGCTCCACGGGCGGCGGGCTGGACGTAGGAGACGATCCGATCGGCGCCCGCGACACGGCGTACCTCGGTGTGCGCGAACCGCACTGACGGATGGTCACCGAGGGCGGCGGTGATCTCGCCGAGCTCGATGCGGAAACCGCGCAGTTTCACCTGGTGGTCGCTGCGGCCGAGGTAGACCACCTCACCCGCGGCGTTCCACCGCACCACATCACCGGTTCGGTACATCCTGGCGCCCGGCGGGCCGTACGGGTCGGCCACGAACCGCGCTGCGGTGAGCCCGAATCGATCGAGATAGCCACGGGCCAACCCGTGTCCGGCGAGGTACAGCTCACCAGGAACGCCGACCGGCACCGGGCGCAACCGCTCGTCGAGCACCAACCCCCTGGCGCCGCGCACCAGGCTACCGATGGTGATCGGCCGGCCGCTGCGCATCGGGCCGGAGATCGTGATGACGACCGTGGTCTCGGTCGGACCGTAGACGTCGCACATCAACCGTCCCGGCGCCCAGCGCCCCACCAGATCCGGCGCCAGCGCCTCACCACCGACCATGAGCGCGCGCACGTGCGGCAGCGGCCAGCGTTCGTGGTCGATGGTGGCCAGCGCCGCGGGCGTCATGAAGCCGTGGCTGACCCGCTCGCGTTCCAGCAGGGCGGCCAGTTCGTCGCCGCCGTAGATATCCGTCGGGCAGATCACCATCGCCGCACCCGCACCCAGCGCGATCAGCAGATCCAGGACCGCCGCGTCGAAGCTGGGCGTCGCGAAATGCAGTGTGCGGGACTTCTCGTCGACACCGATGCGGTCGCGGATCTCGTCGGCCAGGTTGGACAGGCCACCGTGGGTCACCGCGACACCTTTGGGTGTTCCGGTGGACCCGGATGTGTAGACCACGTAGGCGAGATCACCGATCTGGATGGCGCGCGAGCGCTCGCGATCGTCGATCGGCGCGTCGTCGTGGCCGGCCAGCTCGGCGATGAACTCGGGGCGGTCCAGCAGCAGCCACTCGATGTCGCGCCCCGCCGGGGCGCCGGCGCGCAGTTGCTCCACATGCGCGCCGGCCGTGACCCCGATGGCGCAGCCCGAGTCGGCGAGCATGTGCTGGATGCGGTCGGCGGGATACTTGGGGTCGACCGGCACGAACGCCGCGCCGGACTTCGCGGCGGCCAGCATCGCCACGACCGAATCGATCGAGCGGATGAGCCCGAGCGCCACCCGGCCGCCCGGACCGAGCCCGCGGGCGATCAGCGCGCGCGCCAATCGATTCGAGTGCCGGTCGATCTCGGCATAGGTCAGCGATGTCGTGCCGAAGCAGACTGCGGTGTTGTGCGGATGCCGCTGCGCGGTGGCCGCGAAATAGGCGGCCAGTGTGCTCGGCGGGGCGGCAGGTCCGCCCTTGGCGGGGGCCAACGTGCGGCGCTCGTGATCGGTGCGCGCATCGATGTCGCGCACCAGCACGCGCGGGTCGGCCGCGACCGCGGCGAGTACACGTAGGAATCGGTCGGCCAGCGCCTCGATCGTCGACGCGTCGAAAAGTTCTGCGGCGTAGTTGAATTCGAAGGCGACGAATTCGAAAGCGCCGCCTGAATCCCCTGCCACCGCGGCGTCGAGACCGAGGTTCGCGACGCGCAGCTCCAGGTCGAATTTCGCCAGCGCGATATCCAGGGGCTCGGCACGCAGCGCGAGGCCGGGTAGCTCGAGCGTCGGCAGCGGACCGTCCTGCACGCTCAGCGCCACCTGGAACAGCGGGGGACGGCCCGTCGAGCGGGAGTCCCCGCCGAGTTCCTCCACGATGCGCTCGAACGGGATGTCGGCGTGTGCCATCGCGGCCAGCTCGATGTCGCGGTCGGCGCGCAGCAGGTCGGCGAAAGCGTGGTCCGGGTCCACGTCGGAGCGCAGCACCAACGTGTTCACGAACATGCCGACCACCTCGTCGAGTTTGGTGTCGGTTCGGCCCGCCACCGGGGTGCCGATCACGATGTCACGGCCGCCGGTGACGCACCGTAGCAACACCGCGAAGGCCGAACGCAGCACCATGAACTTGCTCACGCCCTGATCGCGCGCGATAGTGGAGAGTTTCTGCTGCACCAGCTCGGGCACCGTGAAACGCACCGTACCGGCCTGCTGGGTCGGCTCCACCGGGTGCGGCCGGTCGTAGGGCAGCGGCAGCCGGTCCGGAATATCCGCCAGCGCGGCCCGCCAGTACTCCAGCTGGGTGCCGGCCACGCTGGCCGGATCGTCCTCGTCGCCCAGGCAGGCGCGCTGCCAGAGCCCGAAATCGGCGTACTGCACGGGCAGCGGAGCCCACGACAACGAATCGCCTTCGTGCCGTGCGGCATACGCGGTCGCCAGATCCCTGGTCAGCGGGCCGAGCGACCACCCGTCGGCGGCGATGTGGTGTAGCACGATGCCGAGCAGATAACGCTCGGGCGAGGTGCGCAGCAGCGACAGCCGCACAGGCGTCTGCCTGGTGAGATCGAAACCGGTGTGCGCCAAGGATTCCAGCGCGGCCTTGGCCCCGGAGTCGTCGATATCGCGAGCCACCACCTCCGGCACCGCTCGCTCGACCGGCAGCACGACCTGCTGGGCGCCATCGGCGTCTTCCGGGAATACGGTGCGCAGCACTTCGTGTCGCTGCACCAGGTCGGCGAGCGCGGCGCGCAGGGCAGGCACGTCCAGCTCACCGGCGATGCGGATCACGAAAGCGATGTTGTATGCGCTCGATTCGGGCGCATACCTGTTGAGGAACCACAGCCGCTGCTGGGGCAGCGACAATGGGATACGTCCCGGACGCGGCGTCTGCACCGCCAGCGGCGGCCGCTGCGTCCGGGGCGCCGCGGCCAGCTGCTCGGCGACTCCGGCGACAGTGGGCATCTCGAAGATCGAGCGCACCGGCAGTTCCACGCCGAACCTCGCGTGCACCGCGGCGGCAAGCCGGGTGGCCAGCAGCGAGTTGCCGCCGAGATCGAAGAAGCTGTCCTCGGCGCCGGTGACCGGGCGGCCGAGGATGTCGCCGAACACGCCGGCGATCTGCGATTCCAGCCCGGTGCTCGGCGCGCGGGAGCTGCCGGCAGCCGCGAACACCGGCTCCGGCAACGCCTTCCGGTCCAGCTTGCCCGCTGGAGTGACCGGAACGTCGTCCAGCACGGCGATCGATACGGGCACCATGTAGCCGGGCAGCCGCTGGCGCGCGGTCTCCAGCACCGCCCTCGGCTCGACCGGTCGGTCGGCTGTGACGTAGGACGCGAGCCGTACCTGGCCGTGCGCGTCGGTGTGCACCACCGTCAGCGCGAAGCGGACGCCGGGGTGCATCCGCAGCACGTGGTCGATCTCGCGCAGTTCGATGCGGAAACCACGGATCTTGATCTGGTCGTCGGCGCGTCCGAGGAACCGCAGCTGCCCCGGGCCTTCCAGCACCACCAGGTCACCGGTGCGGTACATCCGCTCGCCGCGCCTGCCGTGCGGGTTGGCCACGAACCGTTGCGCGGTCAGACCGAAACGACCGAAGTAACCGCGGGCCACGCCGGGGCCCGATACGTACAGTTCGCCCGGTGTGCCCGGCGGCACCGGGTGCAAGCGGTCGTCCAGCACGAACAGCCGCATACCGCGCACCGGCATACCGAGCGGCACCGGACGGTCCGGCAGCATCGGCCCGGACGCGGTCGCGGCGACGGTGACCTCCGACGGACCGTACATGTTGTGCATGCGATGCCCGGCGGTCCAGGTCTCGACCAGCTCCTCGGAGCAGGCGTCACCGCCGACGATGACCGCCTCGAGCTCCTCGAGCCCTTCGTTCGGCACGGTGGCCAGCGCGGCCGGTGTGACGAACGCATGGGTCACCCGCTCGGCGCGCAGCAGCGTGGCCAGTTCGGCGCCGCCGTACATGCCCGCCGGGGCGATCACCATGGTGGCGCCCGCAGCGAAGCCGAGCAGCATCTCCAGCACCGACGCGTCGAAGCTGGGCGAGGAGAAGTGCAGCGTGCGTGCCGCATCGGAGACGCCGAACAGGTAGGTTTGCTCGGCGGCGAGCGAGGCGATGCCCGCGTGCGTGACGACGACCGCCTTGGGTGTGCCGGTGGAGCCGGAGGTGTAGATGAGGTAGGCCGGTTGGCTCACCCGCATCGGCCGCAGCCGCTCGGCGTCGGTGATCGGACCCGTTGGACAGCCGGCTGATTCGGCCGCCAGTTCGTCCGAGCCGAGCACCAGCCAGTCGACCGAAGACTTGCGGTGCTTGCCCCGCGGCACCGGAAAGGCCGGCATGGCAGCCAGGCTCGCGGAGTCGGTCAGACCGACCAGGGCACCGGAGTCCCCGATCATGTGCGCGATCCGCTCGCCGGGGTAGCTCGGGTCGATCGGCAGATAGGCCGCGCCGGTCTTGGCGACGGCCCAGACCGCGGTGATCGCGTCCAGGCCGCGTGGTAGCGCGATCGCGACCGCCGTCTCGGGACCCGCGCCGTGGTCGATGAGGACGCGTGCCAGGACGTTCGACCGCTCGTCGAGTTCCCGGTAGCTGGTGTCGGCGCCCAGGTAGCGCACCGCGACCGCGTCCGGCAGCCGCATGGCGGTGCCGGTGAGCAACGTGGCCAGGGTGATCGGCGATTCGGCCGGCGCGCCCCCGAGGGGCACCAGGTTCTCGGTTTCCTTGCGATCCAGGATGGGCAGGTCACCCACCGGAAGTTCGGGCGCGGCCACGCCCCCGCTCAGCACGGCGACCAGCCGGCGCGCCATAGCGCGCACGGTGCTATGATCGAAAACATCTGTGGCATAACCGAATTCGGCATAGAGTGGGCCATCGCCGGTGTCGTCGTGTACGACCAGCTGTAAGTCGAACTTCGCGATGTCCGTGGCGATCGGCAGCACCTTCGCACGCACGCCGGGCAGGTCGATGTGCAGATCCGGGGCGTGATCGTAGGACAGCATCACCTGGAACAGCGGGTGGCGGGACGGGGAGCGCTCCGGGTTGACCACCTCGACCAGCCGCTCGAACGGCACGTCGGCGTTGGCGAATGCGTTGAGGTCGGCCTCGCGGACCACGTCGAGCATCCGGTCGAAGCCCGCGGCCGGGTCGACCTCGGTGCGCAGCACGAGCGTATTGACGAACATGCCGACCAGATCGTCCAGCGCCGGGTCCGAACGGCCCGCGATGGGCGTGCCGATCGCGATGTCCGCGCTCGCGCACAGCCGCGACAGCAACGCGGCCAGCGCGGCGTGCAGCACCATGAACATGCTCACGCCCCTGCTGGCCGCCAATTCCACTGCGGCACGGCGTATCTCGGACGGAATGTGGAACTCCACCCGGCCGCCCGTGGTAGACCGGCGCAGCGGGCGCGGGCGGTCGAGCGGGAGGTCGAGCTGGTCGGGCAGTCCGGTCAGCGCTGAGCGCCAATGCGCCAGCTGACGACTGAGCGCACTGGCCGGATCGGACTCCTCGCCGAGCAGTTCACGCTGCCAGAGCGCGAAGTCGGCGTACTGCACCGGCAGATTCGTCCACTGCGGCGCGACACCGTTGGCGCGCGCGGTCACCGCGGTCATCAGGTCCCGGGCCAAAGGCGCGATGGACCAGCCGTCGCCACAGATGTGATGCAGCACAATGAGAAACACGTGCTGCTGGGGTCCGGTGCGATACAGCGCGACCCGGATCGGGGCCTGACTGCGCAGGTCGAATCCGTAACCGGCGTACTCGGTGGCGAGCGCGGCCACGTCGGCGCCGATCGCCTCGATCGGATCCAGCATCAGCGGAATCGCCTCGGCCGGGTGGATCAGCTGATAGGGCCCCTCCGGGGACTCCGGAAAGGTGGTGCGCAGGCTTTCGTGCCGTTCGATGACGTCGACCAGACCCGCGCGCAGCGCCGCCACGTCCAGCGGTCCGTCGACCTCCACGGCCAGCGGCATGTTGTACGCGGCGGCGTGCTCGGCGAACCGGTTGAGGATCCACAACCGCTGCTGCGCCTGTGACAGCGGGATCCGGTCGGGCCGCTCGGTGGGCGTCAACCGGGGCGAGGACGTGTCGGCGGTCTGCATGGCGAAACGCTGGGTGAGTCCCGAGATGCTCGACGCCTCGAACAGATCGCGAATGCTCAGTGCGGTGCCGAGCGCGGCGTTGATCCTGGCCACCGCCCGCGCGGCGATGAGCGAATTGCCGCCCATCTCGAAAAAGCTGTCCTCGACGCCGATCTCGGTGTCCAAGACCTCCGCGAAGATGCCCGCGAGCACCCGCTCCACCTCGGTGCGCGGCTCGGCCACCGGCCGGATCGGACGGACACCGGTCGCCGGCGTCGGCAACGCTTTGCGATCGATCTTGCCGTTGGCGTTCAGCGGCAGCTCATCGAGCTGCATCAGCGCGGAGGGCACCATGTACCCCGGCAACGTACGCCGCAAGCCGGTCAGCAGCGCGGCGGTGTCCAATCGGACGTCGCCGTCCGCGTGCTTGGCCGCGACCACGTAGGCGACCAGCTCGTCTCCGGTCCGTCCGGTACGCGCCACGCACACCGCGCGAGCCACCCCCGGGCTGTCGAGCAGCGCGGCCTCGATCTCCCCGAGTTCGATGCGCAGACCGCGGATCTTGACCTGGAAATCGCTGCGGCCCAGATATTCCAGCACGCCCGGCTCCGCGCCGGAGCGGCCGACCTGCCAGCGCGCCAGGTCGCCGGTGCGATACATCCGGGTACCAGCGGTGAACGGGTTCGCCACGAACCGGTCCGCGGTCAACCGCGGCTGTCTCAGGTAGCCGCGGGCCAATTGAACACCGGCGAGGTAGAGTTCGCCGACCGCACCTGGCGCAACCGGCTGCAGCCGCGAATCCAGCACATAGGTCTGGGTGTTCCACACCGGCGAGCCGATCGGAACGCCGCTCGCGTCCGATGGGCAGGGCCAATAGGTGACATCCACGGCAGCCTCGGTGGGCCCGTACAGGTTGTGCAGCTCGCAGCCGGGCAGCTCCGCATAGCATTCCCGGACGGTGGCGGCGGGTAGCGCCTCGCCGCTGCAGAACACCAGCCGAAGGCCCGTGCAGCCGCTCAGGTCGGCCTCGGTGACGAACACCGAAAGCATCGACGGCACGAAATGCGCTGTGGTGATGCCCCTTTCCGCGATCACGTGGGCCAGATAGGCCGGGTCCCGGTGTCCGTCGGGTGCGGCGACGACCAGGCGCGCGCCGATCTGCAAGGGCCAGAAGAACTCCCACACCGAGACATCGAAGGTCGCGGGCGTCTTCTGCAGCACCGCGTCGGATCGGTCGAGCGGGTACTCGTGCTGCATCCAGCGCAGGCGGTTGACGATCGCGGCGTGAGTTACGCCGACGCCCTTGGGTTTTCCGGTCGAGCCGGAGGTGAAGATCACGTACGCGAGATGGTCGGGGCGCAGTTCGCCGCGGCGGTCGGCGTCGGTGACCGGCGCGTCGGCGAAACCGGAAACCGGCACCGTGTCGATGTCCATTCGTGCTGCGACATCCGGCAGGTCCAGTTCGTCGCGGGCCGCGGTGAGCAGGCACAGCGGTTCGGCGTGGCGCAGGATCTGCCCCAGCCGCTCGGCCGGATGCTCGGGGTCCAGCGGCAGGTAGGCGGCGCCTGCCTTGACGATCGCGTACATGCCGATGACCAGCTCGAGGCTGCGACGCACACACAGAGCGACCGTCGTATCAGGTCCGGCGCCCCCCGCGATCAACAGCCGGGCCAGACGGTTGGCGCGCGCGTCCAGTTCGGCGTAGGTCAGCGCCTCGGCACCGAATTCGAGCGCGATCGCATCCGGGTCGGTCGCGACGCGTTCATCGAACAGGCTCGCGAGCGTGCCGTCCTGCGTGGGCATCTCGGTGGCGTTCCACGCCCACAGGACCTGTTCCCGTTCCACCTCGGTGATCGCGACGAGCGATTCGGCGCGGGTCTGCGGATCGGCCTGCAGGAACCGGCCGAGGAAGTCCAGGTAGCGCGCATGATGCACGCTGACCTCGGCCGCACCGTAGAGCCGGGGATTGGCTTCGAAATCGACGCGGATGCGATCGCCCGCCCCGTTGTAGATATTGACCGACAGATCCTCGACCGGGCCGGTGGCCAGCACGTGTATCGAGCCGACCAGACCACCGAATCGCAGCTCGTTGTGGAAGAGCATGATGTTGATCATCGGCCCGAAGAATCCGCGCGCGTCGCGGGAGTAGCCGCTGTCGCGCCGGATGTCGTCGTGGCGGTAGCGCTGATGGCGCAGGGCACCGGTGATCTGCAGCTCGGCCGCTTTCACCAGCTCGGCGACCGTGGTCGAGTCGTCTATCCGCAACCGGATCGGCACGACGTTGGACACCACGCCTGCCGATCGGCGCAGCGACACCGTGGTGCGCGCCGAGACCGGCAAACTCAAGACCACGTCGTGGTTGCCTGTGACCGATCGCACATAGGCCGCCAGCGCCGCCACGAACATCGCGGCATCGGTCGTGTCGCCCGACGTGGTCGCTACGTCGAGTGCGGCATGGCACTCGTCGTCCAGCATGGCGGTGGCCAGTCGGCGACCGGCGTCGTGCGTGGCGGCGGTCAGCCGGGCGCCGCCCAGGGTCACCGGCTCGCCGGTGCCCGCCAACTGCTCGAGCCAGTACTCGCGATCGTTATGGCATCGGCTGGAACCGTGGTAGCGCGCCTCATCCGCATAGATCTCGGCCAGCGTGTTCGCTCGGGAGGCAACCGGCTCGGTCTGGTTCGCCAGCGCGGTGTAAATCTCCGCCGTTCGGGTGAGCGCGTTCATCGCGCCGTAGCCATCGATGATGATGTGGTGCGCGCAGGAGTACCAGATGTAGTCGGACTCCCCGATCCGCAGCACCGCGTTCGAGGTCAGCGGGTCGCGCTCCAGATCCATCGGCGAGTTCGTGTGCTCGTGCATCCAGCGCAGCGCCGCCGCGTGCGGATCGGCCTCCGAGCGCAGGTCGATGCGGGCCCAACCGGGCCGGTGTACCGGATCGACGAGCTGACCTGGACTGCCATCGATCTCGACCAGGCGAACCTGGCCGACCTGGGTTTCGGCGCCGAACCGTTCGATCGCGTACAGCAAGCGCCCCTCATCCAGATCACCGTGGATCTCGACGTACTGCGAAATCGTCAGCGGTACGTCGGGGCGGATGCGCTGCGCGTACCAGAGGGCCGTCTGTGCGGGTGACAGAGCAAACGGTTGTGCCGAAAACTCGCCGGATGAACATTGGTCGACGCGATCCGTGGCCAATGAACTCATCAATCACTCCGTTCTGCCGCTGTTGACGCAACTCCCCGAGCACCATCACAGCAAGCGCACGCGCGCCAGCCGGGACGTAATCCACGCCCTATGATTCGGAGCATCACATCAGCCGGATTGCCGGCGTTTTGGATTTGTTTCACATCCAACGCCCTTGGCAGAAGGCCACTTTGGTTGGTTACATTTTCGCAAACATTGCGGCTCGACCAGATCGCGCCAAAAGGAAACGGAACCTGACCAGACCGTCCGATGCTACTCCGACGTTCGAAGCAGTTATCGGGCTAACTCTGCGCAACGCAACATTGCCGCGTAACTTCGGGGAAGTTGTGGGGCAAGAACATACTGAGTGTTCGGTTATTGCTCGTTCGGGTGGACTGCGGTTCGATCGGGGACGACAGGGCTGTCGGTCGTATCGCCGTCGCGTGTGGATCGCCGCCGGACGATCGCGGCCAGTACAGCGGCAGCGGTCAGGATAACGAAAACTCGCTCCGGTGCCGGGCCTATTCGCGTGGCAAGCGTGTCGTCGGTACGCAGCGGAAGCTGCGCGACCAACGCGGCGGGCACGAACAGCGCCGTTTCCTGTCGCACGCTGCCATCGGCGGCGATAATCGCGCTCACGCCCGAGGTGGCCGCGACGACCAATGCCCTTCCGTGCTCGACGGCACGAATGCGGGACATGGCCAGCTGCTGATAGGTCATTTCGCTGTCGCCGAAGGTAGCGTTGTTGGTCGGCACGGTGAGCAATTCGGCACCCGCGCGCATCGCGTCTTCGAACGACCTGTCGAAGGCTACCTCGTAGCAGGTGGCGACGCCGATGTCGATCCCGGCGGCCCGTACCACACCGTTGCCGTGGCCCGGAACGAAATATCCTGCCCGATCAGCATATTCGGAGAACAGACGGAAGAAGCTGCGCATCGGAAGATACTCCCCGAACGGCTGGATGATCTTCTTGTCATGCCGCTCCCCCGGGCCGGCCGCGCCGTTCCACACCATCACCGAGTTGGTGGTGGTCCGATCCGGGTTGACCAGCACGGCGCCGACCAGGATTGGTGCGCCGATCCGCTCGGAGGCCGCGGTGATCAGCGCGGCGGCGTCGGCGTTGCGCAGCGGGTCGATGTCCGAGGAGTTCTCCGGCCAGATCACCACATCGGGGCGCGGTACGCGGCCCGCGGCAACGTCCGCGGCCAATTCCTCGGTGCGCCGCACGTGGTTGTCCAGCACGGCGCGCCGTTGTGCGTTGAAATCCAGTCCGAGCCGCGGCACGCTGCCTTGGATCGCGGCGACCGTGACCGTTCGGCTGCCCGAATCCGAGCCGGCCAACACAGTGCGCAGCAGCAATCCGGCGACGGGCAGGACGGCCACGGCGAAAACCGCGGCGGCGTACCCGAGCTTGGTCGCGGTGGCCGCGATCGCGCCGGACCTCCTGGACGCGAGGTCGGGGGCCGATACGACGCCCGTCCCGCGCGCACGCCTCGACCACAGCAGCGATGCCAGTGCCGCGGCACCGGTTCCGGTGAGCGCCACCGCGAATCCGACCAGCGGTGCGCCGCCGACCGCCGCCAAGGACAGGAACCAGCCGTCGGCCTGGCCGAATGCCAAACGGCCCCAGGGAAATCCGCCGAAGGGAAAGCTGGATCGGCCCCACTCGGTGCTCACCCAGGCCAGCGCCACCCACAGCGGCCAGCCGGGCAGCGTACCGACGAGCCGGGCGAGCAGACCGAACACGCCGACATAGACCGCGCAGGCGGTGGACAGCGCGAGCCACGGCAGCGGCCCGACATAGATGCCGGTCCACGGCAGCAACGGGACGAAGAACGCCAGACCGGCCAGCAATCCGTAACCGAAGCCCGCGCGCAACCGCCCCGCGCTTCGGACGACGAGCGTGAGCACCGCGATGCCGAGCGGTGCGAGAAACCACCACGGCCGAGGCGGAAAGCTGCCGAACAGCAGCAGTCCGGCGAGGATCGCCGCCCCCGAGCGCGCCGGCACCGGACGCCTGCGCACCGCCGCCACCGCCGACCGCGCCCATTCCGCTACTCGCGCACGCACCATCACCCCGCTACCGTCCGGCATTCGGCCTCGAACCGCCACTCGGCGGACGTACGCCACAGGCGCGATGTACGCGATATGAGGTCATGCGGCATAGATCGTCACTCCCCGATGCACTGTGCGAAGGCAGGTCGGCAGTGGTGAATCCGGTTCCAGCGCGGGCAATCCCGGTACTCGCGAACGCGGGTCGGTGGACCAGCGCTGAACCGAGTCGGCGGCAGCGGCGACGACGAGCTCGTCGGCAGCCCAGATCGCGTAGGACGCGGGAGCGCCGGGTGTCAGCGTGCCCGCCACGCCGTCGCGAACTCCGCCCGCGCGCCAGGCGCCGCGCGTCGCCGCGGCGAAGGCGGCACGGGGCGACAGGCCGTGGCCGGGGGTGCGATGGTTGGCCGCGGCCCGCACCGCGGCCCACGGGTCGAGAGCGGTGACCGGGGCGTCGGAGCCGATCGCGAGGGCGACACCGGCGGCGGCCAGGGCGGCGAACGGATTCAGGGTCGCGGCGCGGTCGGCGCCGAGCCGGGCGGCGTACATGCCGTCGGGTCCACCCCAGGCGGCGTCGAATCCCGGTTGCACACTGGCGATTACGCCCCAGCACGCGAGTTTCTCGATATGTTCGGCATCGAGCAGCTCGGCATGCTCGACGCGGTGTCCGAGCGCGGCGACAGCGGGCACCCCGAGTTCGTCGACCACCTGCTCGACACCCGTGACGAACGCGTCCATCGCGGCGTCACCGATCGCGTGGAATCCGGTCTGGATACCCGCCAGCGTGCAGGCGCGCACATGCTCGGCGATCGCCTCCGCGTCGAGATAGCTTCGGCCGCAACCGGGCTCGTCGGCATACGGTGCACGCAGCCAGGCGGTGTGTGACCCGAAGGACCCGTCTACGAAAAGGTCCCCGCCCAGGGCGTGCACGCCGAGTTCCCCGACCAGGGCGCGTGCCTGTTCGGCGCTGCGCACCGCCTCGCCCCAATAGGCGCGGACCTGCACGCCGTGGTCGAATTCCAGCAGTTCGCGAATGTCGGTGCGCCCAGCGATTTCCGGACCGGCGCATTCGTGCACCGCGACGATTCCCCGCGCGGCGGCGTGATCCAACGCCGCTGCGCGCGCCCGATCTCGTTGCGCCCGAGATAAACTCGCGAGCGCGGCGGTGCGCACCCGATGGTGGGCCGCGGCGCGCACCGGCTCGCCCCGGGTGAATCCGTCGGTCCGGCGCAGTTCAGGCAGTGAGTCGAGCACCGCCGAGGACGCCACGGCGGAGTGCGCGTCCACCCGAGAGAGATACACGTGGCGACCGGGGCCGGTCGCGGCGTCGATCTCGTCGACGACGGGCGGGCGCCGATCGGGCCAGCGGGTCTCGTCCCAGCCGTCGCCCAGGATCGCGCCGTCCGGGTGTGCCTGGGCGTACGCGCGCAGTAGCCGTAAGCAGTGTTCGAGCGATTCGGCGCCCGACAGGTCGAGGCCGGTCGATTTCAACCCGAGCGCGGTGACGTGCACATGCGGATCGACGAACGCGGGCGCGACGAAGGCGCCGTCGAGGTCGATGACCTCGGCGTCCGGGTGCAGCGCGCGTCCGGGCTGCTCGGCGCCCAGCCAGACCACAGTCCCGTCGGCAACCGCCATGGCCGTGGCGTCGGGTGAACTCGTGCTGTAGAAACGACCGCCGATCAGCAACTGGGTACTCACGGGGTACCAGTCTGCCGTACGCCCGATGCGGTGGTTTCGGTCAGGACGGGCCGATCGCGCGGCGGGCGCCGCCCTGTCCGTCGTCGTACCACTGGCGCACTACGACGCCGTCGATCACTTCGTCGCCGTCGATGACCACGCCGCGATAGGGCGCGGCGGCGGCGATCCGGCCGAAGCGCCGCGCCACGAATGCCCGGACCAACGGACGCACCAGAAACCGCGTCGCAGGCAGCAGCAGAAGCAGACCGAACAGGGAGGTGACCAGGCCGGGCACGAACATGAACACACCGCCCGCCGCGACCAGCGCGCCGTCGGCCACCGCGGTGCCCGGCGCGACTTCGCCGCGACCGGCGCGCCGGAACTGCTCGAACACCCGACGCCCCTGCGAGCCGACCAGCAGCATGCCCGCGGCCGACCCGGCGATCAGGACCAGAATCGTCGGCATGACGCCGATAAGCTGGCCGACCGCGACCAGCGCGGCGATTTCGACGACGACGTACAGCACGAACAACAACGCAGCCATGGTGATCCCTTCGGACGATCTACCCGGTCAACGTCCGGCACCCGCGTTTTTCTCCCGGCCCCGCCCGATCGAACTCTCCGGATCCACCCCTGGTCACCCTCCTGGGCGCACCAGACCGGTCTCGTAGGCCAAAACGACCGCCTGAACCCGGTCACGGAGACCGAGTTTGGTCAGCACCCGGCCCACGTGTGTCTTGACCGTGGCCTCGGAGAGGTACAACTGCTCGGCGATCTCGGCATTGGAGCGCCCCGCTGCGATCTGCATCAGCACCTCGCGCTCGCGGGCGGTGAGCACCTCGAGTATGCCGGGGTCCCGGGTGCGGGCAGGATCCTCCGAGATGAGACGGTCCAGCAGGCGCTTGGTCACCTTCGGTGAGACGACCGCGTCGCCCGCGGCGACGCTGCGGATGGCCGAGACGAGGTCCTCCGGCGGGGTGTCTTTCAGGAGGAATCCGCTGGCGCCCGCCCGCAACGCACCGAGCGCGTGCTCGTCGAGGTCGAAGGTCGTCATAACCAGCACCCGGCTGCCGTGCCCGGCCGCCACGATGCGAGTAGTGGCGGCGACGCCGTCGACCACGGGCATCCGCACGTCCATCAACACGACGTCCGGTCGCAGCTGCGCCGCCCGAGCGACCGCGGCGGCACCGTTGGCCGCCTCGCCGATCACGTCGATGTCCGGATGCGCGCCGAGTACCATCTTCAATCCCACGCGCATCAGTTCCTGGTCATCGACTACGAGAACGGTGATCGGCACGCCCCCAATGTAACGCGGGCGCTTACGCGGACCGGGTGTTCTGCCCAGCGGCATTCCACCCGACCGGTACCCGCCCTTTGCTCATGCGGCCCCGATCCGTCTGGGGCGCAGTGGTTTACATGACACGCATCCAGGTCGGGATCAGCTCACTCCGCCGGTCCGGGCCGCAGCGGGATGCGGGCGTGCACCCGCCAGACGCCGTCGGCGCCGGGGCCCGCGTCCAGGCTGCCGCCCAATACCGCGACACGCTCACGCATCCCGACCAACCCCAGGCCGCTGCCCTCGGAGCGGGTGGCCGGTTCGCGCGGCGGATGCCCGCCGCTGTCGGTGACGTCGACCAGCACATCGGAGCCGGTGCGGCACACCCGCACCCACGCTTGCGGGTGCGGACCAGCGTGGCGCAGCGTGTTGGTCAGCGATTCCTGCACGATGCGATGCACGCCGAGACTGACCTCGGGTGCGATGTCGTCCAGTTCGCCGGTCAGCTCGAGCTCCACGGCCAGGCCGGTGCCGCGCATCATCTCCACGACCTTGGCGATGCCCGCGCCACCGTGCTGCGGCAGTTGGCCGGGCGCGTGCTCGGTGCGCAGCAGAGCAACGGTTCTGCGCAGTTCCCGCAGCGCTTCGCGGCCGACGCCGGCGATCGTGGTGAGCGCCTGCTCTGCCGCGTCCGGGTCACGGCGCAACGCGTACTTGGCGCCGTCGGCCTGCACGATGATCACGCTCACCGCGTGCGCCACCACATCGTGCAGTTCCCTGGCGATGCGCGTGCGTTCGGCCGAGACGGCGTCGTGTGCGCGGCGCTCTTTGTCGTAGTCGGCGACCGCGAGACGCGCCGCGACCTCGGTGTCGTAGGCGTGCCGGGCGCCGATGAACTCCGCGAGCGTCCAGCACAGCGCGAAGAGCATGGCCGTGAAGACGATATCGGACCCTGCGGGTCGGGCGATCGCCGCGATCGAGAGCACGACGTCCACCACCAGGCCGAGCCCGAACCACAATCCCTCGCGCCGACCGACATAGGCGACCAGGGTGTAAAGGATGATGCCCTGTGACAGGAGCGCGATGTGGTCGGCGCTTTCCTCGGTCAGGAAGCCCACCAGCGACGTCGTCATCGACAGCGCCAGCGTCGCGACCGCCATCGTCCGCGGGTACACCCGGCGCAGCACCAACGGAAGCGGAAGCAACACGCCGACGCCCAGATACGCGACGTTGTTGTGTGCGTCGCTCACCCTGACGATCTCGAGCAGCAAAAGCATGGCCGCCAGCGCCGAATCGGCGACAACGGGCTGCCCTCGAAGCCACAGACTGAACCGGCGCACGAGTTTCAGCCTAGGTGCGTGCCCGGCACACACCCCGGCGGTCGCAGGGCGCTAGAGCATTCCGCCAGGCCACGGCCGACACGGATGGCTTTCGCGCTGGACGCCATCGCGGACCGTGCACTGCCCGGAAGACCCGGGACGCGACGAAGTAGTCGCCCACACGCTCGACGCCCGGACGCCGATGCGGGCGTGACGCCGACACCGAATCGGCAACCGAGCCTGCGGTCTGATTGTCTGACCGGGTGGAGATCGGTGACTGGGCGGTGCTGTTGACGGCGGCGACGGCAGGAGGGTGGGTGGACGCCGTGGTGGGCGGCGGCGGGCTGATCATCCTGCCCACGCTGTTCGTGGTGGCGCCCGGCATCGCGCCGCAAACCGCGCTCGGTACCAACAAGCTCGCCTCCGTCGCCGGGACGAGCGCCGCGGTGGTGACCTTCGCGCGCAAGGTACCGATGCGCTGGCGGGTACTGGTTCCCGCCGCGGTGCTCGCCGCGGTGGCGGCCGCGGCCGGAGCCGCCGCGGTCTCCCTGATCGACCGCGAGTTGTTCATCCCGATCGTGATGGTGGTGCTGGTGGGTGTCGCGGTGTTCGTCACGGCGCGTCCGTCGATCGGCATCACGCTGGCCACCCATCCGCCCACGCGACGCAAGGTCGCGCTGACGGTGGCGCTGGCGGCCGGGTTGATCGGGTGCTACGACGGTCTGCTCGGACCCGGTACCGGAACGTTCCTGATCATCACCTTCGCCACCCTGCTCGGCACCGAGTTCGTGCGGGCCGCGGCGATGGCGAAAGTAATCAATTGCGGCTCGAACCTCGGCGCGCTGATCTTCTTCGGAGCGACCGGTCACCTCCTCTGGGCACTCGGCGCCGCGATGGCCGCGGCGAATGTGCTCGGCGCGGTGATCGGCTCGCGGATGGCGCTGCGCAAGGGCGCCGAATTCGTGCGCATCGTGCTGCTGGTGGTGGTGATCGCGATGGTGATCCGTCTGGGCTGGCAGCAGTTCGGCTGATCGGCCGACCGGGTCGCGGTGCCGGGTGGCGAGCCAGGGCCGCAGCAAGCGCGGCGACCGCGTGCGCATTATGTTGGTTCGGGTGAGTATCGCGACTTCCAGAGACGTGGACGCCGAGTTCCTCGGCTTGCCGCTGCACGCGCTTGCCGACGCCGCGCTCACCGCGGCCACGTCGGCGGGCGCCGAGCACGCCGATCTGCGGGTGCACCGGTTGGTGACGCAGTCGATCCGATTGCGCGACGGCCGCGTCGAGGCGGTCACCGACAGCACCGAACTCGGCTTCGCGGTGCGCGTGATCGTGGACGGCACTTGGGGTTTCGCGTCGCACGCCGCGCTGACGCCGGACCTCGCCGCCGAGGTGGCCCGCACCGCGGTGGCGGTCGCCACCACGCTGCGCGCGCTCAACCGGGAGCGTGTCGAGCTCGCCACCGAGCCCCGCTATGCCGACGTGCGCTGGGTTTCGGAGTACGACCTCGACCCGTTCGCCGTGCCGACCGGCGAGAAGATCGCTGTGCTGCAGGACTATTCGCAGCGGCTGTCGCACGCCGACGGCGTCGATCATGTCACCGCAGGTCTGCTCCAGGTCAAGGAACAGACCTTCTACGCCGATACGGCGGGATCATCGATCACCCAGCAGCGGGTCCGGCTGCATCCGAGCCTCGAAGCCATCACGGTGGACACCGCGGCGGGGGTATTCGAGACGATGCGCACGCTGGCCGCGCCGGCGGGCCGCGGGTGGGAGTACGTCACCGGCGCCGACGGAATCCAGGATTGGGACGGCGAACTCGCGCGGATCCCGGACTGGCTGGCCGAGAAGGTGAAGGCGCCCAGCGTGCAGGCCGGGCCGACCGACCTCGTCATCGATCCGACCAACCTGTGGCTGACCATCCATGAATCCATCGGCCACGCCACCGAGTACGACCGCGCCATCGGCTACGAATCCGCCTACGCGGGTACCTCGTTCGCCACTCCGGACAAACTGGGCACGCTGCGCTACGGCACTCCGATCATGCACGTGACCGGCGACCGCACCGAAGCGCACGGCCTGGCCAGTGTCGGCTACGACGACGAAGGTGTCGCCGGACAGCGGTGGGATCTGGTGCGCGACGGCATCCTGGTCGGGTATCAGCTGGACCGGGTGTTCGCCCCGCGGCTGGGTCTGGCGCGATCCAACGGCTGCTCGTACGCGGACTCGGCCCACCATGTGCCGATCCAGCGGATGGCCAATGTCTCGCTGCAACCCGACCGGGACCGCGACACCAGCACCGAGGAGCTGATCTCCCGGGTGGACGATGGCATCTACATCGTCGGCGACAAATCGTGGTCGATCGACATGCAGCGCTACAACTTCCAGTTCACCGGTCAGCGGTTCTTCCGCATTCGGGGTGGCAAGCTGGACGGTCAGCTGCGCGATGTCGCCTATCAGGCCACCACAACCGAGTTCTGGGGCGCGATGGAGGCGGTCGGCGGACGGTCCACCTGGCGGCTCGGCGGTGCGTTCAACTGTGGCAAAGCGCAGCCCGGCCAGGTCGCCGCAGTCAGCCACGGCTGCCCATCGGTCCTGGTGCGCGGCGTCAACATTCTCAACACCCGGACGGAGGCAGGCCAGTGACCGACGTTCTGTTGCCCGCGAGCGCGACCGTGGAGCGGGCGCTCGCACTGTCGAACGCCGACGAGACGATGGTGATCGTTCGTGACGAGCACGAGGCATCGCTGCGCTGGGCCGGCAACTCGATGACCACCAACGGGTCGTCGGTGGCGCGCAGTTGGGCCGTGATCTCGGTGTACCGCGAGGGTCCCACGCTCGCGCGGGTCGGCACGATCGCCTCCTCCAGCGTGGACCCCGATGACATCGCGGCAGTAGTGCGAGCGAGCGAAGACGCCGCGCGCACCGCCGAACCGGCCAGGGACGCGATGCCGCTGCTCGAGCCGGGCGCCGTGGACGACGACTGGGCGGCCCCGGCAGGCGCCACCAGCATCGAGGTGTTCACCGATCTCGCCCACGACTTGGCCACCGGCTTCGACCGCGCCGATCGCCTCTATGGTTTCGCCCACCACCAGGTGCACACCACGTGGCTGGGCACCTCGACCGGCCTCCGGCGTCGCTTCGTGCAACCCACCGGTTCGGTGGAGATCAACGGTAAACGCGGCGCGAACGCGGATCTGTCGAGCGCGTGGGTCGGCGTGGGGACCACCGACTTCACCGACGTGGACGCGACGGGGCTGCTCGCCGAGCTGTCCCGGCGACTGGATTGGGCCGAGCGCAAGGTCGAACTGCCCGCGGGCCGCTACGAAACTTTGCTGCCGCCGTCCACCGTCGCCGATCTGATGATCTACCTGGCCTGGTCGATGGAAGGCCGTGGCGCGCAGGAGGGCCACACAGCGTTCGCGCGGGCGGGCGGCACCCGGGTCGGTGAGCGCCTGACCGACATTCCACTCACGCTGTACTCCGACCCGTACGCGCCCGGATTGGAATATCGCCCCTTCGTCGCGGCCACCGCGTCATCGGAGTCGATGTCGGTGTTCGACAACGGGATGCCCGCCGAACGCGTCGACTGGCTGCGCGACGGCGTGATCTCCGCGCTGGTGTATCCGCGCGCCACCGCCGCCGAGTTCGGCGCCCCGGCCACGGTTCCCGGCGAGAACCTGCTGCTGACCGGGGGTTCCGACGCGACCATCGACGAGATGATCGCCCGCACCGAGCGCGGTCTGCTGCTGACGACGCTGTGGTACATCCGCGAAGTCGATCCGGCGACGCTGCTGCTCACCGGGCTGACCCGGGACGGGGTGTATCTCGTGGAGAACGGAGCGGTCACCGCCGCGGTGAACAACTTCCGGTTCAACGAGAGCCCGCTGGATCTGTTGCGGCGGGTGAGCGAAGCAGGCGGTACCGAGGTCACGCTGCCGCGCGAATGGAAAGACTGGTTCACTCGAACCGCCATGCCGCCCTTACGAATTCCCGACTTCCACATGTCCTCGGTCAGCCAGGCGACCTGACCAGCACGCCGTGGCGTCGACAGCCGCGGGTCAGGCCGCAGGGACGATCTCGATGCCGATCGTGCCGGATTTGCCGCGGCGCAGGTCGCTGCCGAGGAGGAGCAGCGGGGCGAGCAGCCAGTACTTGCGCCGCAGCAGTTTACGCACCCTTTCGGTGCCTTCGGCGTCGAGGATTCGCGCGGTCGCTTCGATCACGTCGCCGCGCGGTGTGCCTGTCGCGCTACAGGGCTGCACCGTGACCGCCGGGTTGCGGCGCAGCCGCTTGACCTTCCAGCTGTCGGTCACCGTCCAGACGTACAGTTTGGCGTTGTCCGATACCGCCCACACCGCGGTTGCGACCGGAGTGCCGTCCTTGCGGAACGTGGTCAGCGACACGTAGTCGGCCGCGGCGATGGCTTCTAGCGCATTCGTCATGCGAACGAGCCTATCCGGCGAATGCGTACGGCTCAGCGTGTCCCTGGTCCACCGTCCGGCACATCCCGGCCTTCGGCCACGCCGACACACACTCGGTCTTCCGGCCCGCCAGGGCGGTCAGGCCGCGCTGGTCAACACCTCCGGTCCGTCCGCAGTGACCGCGACGGTGTGTTCGGAATGAGCCGCGCGCGAGCCGTCCGCCGATCGGATGGTCCAGCCATCGGGGTCGGTGACGATACGGTCGGTCGTGCGGGCGAACCACGGTTCGATCGCGATAGTGAGTCCCGGGCGCAACCGGTAGCCGCGCCCCGGGCGGCCTTTGTTGGGCACATGCGGGTCCTCGTGCATCGTTCGGCCCAGCCCGTGGCCACCGAACTCGGTGTTCACCGGGTAGCCGTGGGCGCGTGCCACGGCGGCGACAGCGGCGGAGATGTCGCCGATATGGTTGCCCGGCACCACGACCGCGATCGCTGCCGCCAGCGCCTCCTCGGTGGCGCGGACCAGTCGCAGATCTTCGGACGCGGCAGCGCCGACGACGACGGTGGTCGCCGAATCCGCCACCCAGCCGTCGATCCCGACGGCAAGGTCCATGCTCAGCACGTCGCCGTCGCGCAGCACGTAGTCGAACGGAAGTCCGTGCAGGACGGCATCGTTCACCGACAGACAGACGGTATTACCGAACGCCCCGCGGCCGAACGACGGCGCGTAGTCCCAGTAGCAAGAGTGCGCGCCGCGCTCGCGAATGCGTTCTCGGACATAGGCCTCCAACTCGAGCAAGTTCGCCCCAACCTGTGCGCGTTCACGCAGTTCGGTGAGCACGTCGGCGACAAAGCGCCCCGCCACGCGCATCCGCGCGATTTCCGCGGGACTCTTCAACTCGACCATCAATCCTCCAGCCATCTGGTATTTTAATACCAACTCTAGCGGTATCGGTATTAAAATACCAGTCACGCGCGCCTTGCGGTATTTAAATACCGGCCGTAGCCTGAGCGTATGGTTCGTCTTCCGCTGACCCCCGCGCAGATCGATGCGGGCCGCCGCCTCGGCGCCGCCCTGCGCAGCGCGCGCGCCGAGCGCGATCTCGGGGAAGTCGCCCGCGCGGCGGGAATTTCGCCGGAGACCCTGCGCAAGATCGAAACCGGGCGGCTCCCCTCGCCCGCTTTCGGCACCGTCGTATCGCTCAGCCAGGTGCTCGAGCTCCCGCTCGATGACCTCGCGGACATCTGGCGCTCCGCGGGACTCGCCGAATCGGCCTAGGACAGCGCCCTCGGATCGATCGCGATGCCGACAGCATGCGGTAGCCAACGTGACCAGCGACAACCTTCATTCGGCGGCCCGGACCGCGGAATGGTCGGACAATGCCGGAGAGACACCGCGCCGCTTGGTGGCATAGGGCAGTACGAACATGTAGAGGCCGGAAATCAGGAGCAACGCGAGCGGCAGCAGCGGTAGGTAGGAAACCCAGACGACGGGCTCCGCTTGCGCCAAGGCCACGACAGTGGCGAGCATGGTCACGATCAGAACAATGGCTGACCAGCGATGCAGCTGCCGGGCCCGCGGTGCGGACAAGCGACTCCGAGCCACGACGGCCGGCCGGGATGAGGTACCCCCGGCTGGCCGGTCGCGCCGCGCGATGGCATACGGCACCACAAGTAAATAGACACCGGAGAACAGGAGCAATACGAGCGGGAGCAGCGGCAGGTAGGACACCCAAGCGGGACCGCGTAGCGCCACGGCGACAACGGTGATGATGACGGTCACTGTCAAGAGCATCCCCAGCCACCCGTGCAGTCGCCGTACCCGTTCGTTCCAGTTCATTGCATCCTCCTTCGACTACGACCAACCGACTACGAGCAACCCGCGCCCCGGCGAGTTGCCGTGCGGATCTCAGTGGCGAGAACGTTAGCTACGCCCCGGTGACCAGCGCTTCTCGATTCCTGATCGTTCTGGCCATCGGTTTGCGCCCGCACCGCGCCAGGTGGCGGGATTTGTCGGCAAACGCTGGTAAAACCTGAGCATGGCTGATCAGACCCGGTTTGCTCGGCTGGCGCTCGACCAAGTCGCGGCCGAGCTGGACCAGACCGCGTTTCGCGGGGGCTACCTCACCCCTGAGCGGCTGCGTTTTCTCGCGACCAAGGTCCGCGACGCGGGCCAGGTATACGAAAATGTCATGGAAGAAAACGTCATGGAATCGGAATAGCGGACCTCGCTGTCCGGTCCCGTCGGCCGTTCGCGAATTGCCGACCGAGACACCCAGCACGGTGACGAGGATGCGGCCGAAGAGCAGGGGGCGGTGTCCGCCCGCTGCGTGGTCGCGGCCGGGTCGGCGTGGACCCGATAGCGGTGATCAGTCAGGCGCTGACGCGGCCGAGAGCTGTTCCACCAGCGTGGGAGAGCGCCTGTGCGACGACGGGTCGCGTTCGGGGTGCAATCCGATGCACCCGGGAAATCGTCAGTTTGCGCACGATATCTGCGAGCGCTACCGGGCATACGGTTGCGATCGTCGGTGGGCACGGCACCGCGAAAAGTCGACAATGGGTGTCATGACGGCGTGGTACACCGATCTCACCGCCGGCGCTGTGACGCCTCGGGCGCATACTGGCGCCGACCGGCGCAGCCGGGCTCCAGAGCTGGTCTGGTATGCCGCCTACGGCTCGAACATGAGCCTGACCAGGCTGCGCACCTACCTGCGGGGTGGGCGACCCGATGGCGCAGCGTTGACCCTGCCCGGATGCCGCGACCACGCCGATCCGCTTCGCTCGGTCCCCCTGCTGCTGCCCGGCCTGCTGCACTTCGCCACCGAATCGCTGACCTGGACCGGCGGGCGCGCCTACTACGACCCGGATTGTCCAGGCAAGATCGCCGTGCACGCCCACCTGGTCACAACCACGCAGTTCTGCGACATCGTGGCCCAGGAGATGTACCGCGCTCCCGGTGCGCAACTCGACCTCACCGAGGTGATCGACCGGGGCACAACCACTCTCGGCCCCGGCCGATACGAGACGCTGGTCTGCGCAGGAACCTTCGACAGTAAGCCGGTGCTGAGTTTCACCGCACCCTGGCGATACCGCGATGTTCCCGGCAACCCGCCCGCCGCGGCGTACCTGCGGTACCTGGCGGCGGGGCTGCGCGCCGCGCACGGCTGGTCTATCCGGACGATCGCAGGCTATCTCGCCACCCGCCCGGGTGCCGAGCGCCGATGGACGCCGGATTCCGTCTACGCGCTGCTCCGCGCCGGCGATCGGGTAGCGGCCGGCGCCGGCCGCCGGACCTCGCTATCGGAACCACCGCCGATCGGAATCCGTCGCGAGGAATCGCTCTCCCCCGCGCGCCTACGTATCCGATTGTGACCTGGAACCCGCCGCGGTCGTCATTGCGAACGACAGGGCAGCGCGGCGGTGTCGAGTTCGAGGCGAACTCCGTCGGGCACGATGCGGGGCCGATGAGCTCAGTCCGCATCCTCGAGCGACGTGACCCCGGTGGTCACAGCCACCACCGGCCACTGCGGCCCGGCGCAGGCGGCGACGACGGTGCTGCCCTCGGCGAACCCGCCGCGACTCTCGCCGTTCCGGGCGATGTCCACCCGCATGCCGGCTTCCTCGCCCGATCCGACCAGTGCACAGGTCCAGATCTCGGACGCCGGTTGGCTGCCCACCGCGATGGTGCCGTCTTCCCGGGTATCCGCCGACAGCGTCGGTACCGCGGCGGCGAGCCCCGCACCTGTCCCGGCGACCGCGAGGGCGGGACCGGCTGTCACGACAAGACGTAGAACGGTCCGAAACATCCGATGCCTCCTATCGATACAACTCCCCGTCGTCGGCAGTTTCCGCCGCGACGCCGTTCAAACCCCGACTCGCCCCGACCAGCCGGTGTGCGCACGACCACAGGCAAGTTCGTCGGCGATCCGTCGACTAGCCATCCCGCCCCGGGGTATGTCACCCACATGGACTGTGGCCGCGCGACCGTCGGTGTGGAAGAGGAGTTCTTGCTGGTCGACCGGCATATCGGCGCGCCGCTGGCACGCAACGTAGAGGTGGCGCGTACCGCCGAGGACATCGGCATCAACCTGCAACTGGAACTGACTCGCTGCCAGGTGGAGGTCAGCACCACAGTGCACACCGATATCGCCGCACTGCACCGCCAGCTGCGCGAGCTGCGCAGCGGTATCTCCTCGTGCGCCGAGCAGAACGACGCGCGTTTGCTCGCGGTAGGCATCCCGCCGACCGTGCCGCACGAATTCCCGGTTACGGAGACACCGCGTTATCAGCGCATCGAAGAGAATTTCGGTCTGCTCGCGCATGAGCAGGGATTGTCGGGATGTCACGTGCACATCGGCATCCCCGACACCGAGACCGCGATCCAGGTGAGCAACTATCTGCGCCCGTGGCTACCGCAATTGCTGGCGATGACGGCGAACTCGGCGATCTACCGGGGCACCGAGACCGGATTCGCCAGTTGGCGCAGCATCCTGTGGCGACGCTGGCCCAGCGCCGGACCGCCGCCGTATTTCGAGTCCGCGCGCGAGTACGAGGCGATGGTCGCGATGATGCTCAACAGCGGCAGCATCCTGGACAAGCAGATGGTCTACTGGGACGTCCGCCCGTCCGTCTCGTTTCCCACCGTCGAGGTCCGCGTCAGCGATATCCCCGCCACCGTCGAGGAAACCGCGCTGCTGGCCGCGCTGGTACGCGCGATCGTCGTTACGGCGCGAAAGTCCTTGGCCGAGGGTCACGCCGCACCCGCGGTCCCCGCCGAGGTGTTGCGCGCCGCGTATTGGAAGGCGGCGCGTTCGGGACTGGCCGGGGACGGTGTCGACCCGCAGGACGGCCAGGTGGCCCCCGTCCCCACCCTGCTGCGCCGCCTGATCGACTACGTGACTCCCGCGCTCGACGAGGCGGGCGACGGCGAGTTCGTCGAGGGGGCGTTCGCCCGCCTGCTCGCCCGCGGCAACGGCGCGCTCCGGCAACTGCGGGCGCTGCGGACGCGCAATGAGATCGACGACGTCGTCGAGGAGGTGGCGCGCGCGACCCTCGAGGGTTGCGGCCGACCATGAGTTCCCGGTGCCGCATGGTCAGCTGCACGAGGGTGCCACGCACGGCTGGATCGGGGTCTCCGCTGGATCGGGGTCTTCAGCCGAGCAGGACCGTGGCTATGCACGGCGACGTGGGGTGCGGCGAACCCTTCGCGGGCTCGATCGTGACAACGAAGGCATCCGCCGCATCGAATCGGGTCGACACCCCGGCCGATGGCACCGTGGTCAGCAGTCCCGCCGAGCGCACAGCACCGACGGGGGACACCACCCAGAGCTGATAGGCCCGTCCCGGTGGCGGCGCGGGCACCGCGTCGAAGGTCACCACCGCCATGCGGAGACCGTCCGACGTGCTCACCGTGAGCGTGCCGCCGACTGCCAGCTTCACCACCTGGGACCGCGAATCCGCTTGCCCGAGTATCTGTTCGGCGGTTACCGGCGCGGCGTGAAGACCCGTGAACCGCTCGGCGATCACCACTGTGCCGACCCCGGACCCGACGATCAGCACGGCGGCGATCGCCAGCCGAACCACCCGCGGCAGGCGCCGGAACACCGACCGGGGCGACAGCCGGCCGGACATCGAACGGGCACCGTGCCGTCGCCCGGAGCGCCCGCCCGCACATGATTCGTCGATCGCCCGGAGGATCTTCGGCTCCAGCGCCGGCGGCGGATTCACCGCGTCGAGCGCGCTCATGGCCGCCAGGGTCTCCCGCACCCGGTGCACTGCGGCGGCGAAGTCCGCCGCAGTACCGGAATCGGTGTTCGCCACCCGGTTTTCGATGTGCCGGCGCTCGATCTCGGCCACCGCGTCCATCGCGTAGGGATAAGCCAGGTCGAGCAGGTCTGTGCGGGTCTGCTCGATATCGGTCATGACCCGCCACCTTCGTGCCCGGCGACGCGGCGTCGTGCCACCACAGGCAGCAGGCGCGTCCGCGCGTGGGGCGCCGGGACGTCGTAGCCGACGACCGCGCTGACACGGCGAACCGGATGCGGGGCAGGCATTCGATCCCGGACACGCACCCCCACGGGCGCCTGCCGAACGAGCGGCAGACGCGCCGGCGATTCGCACATTCGATGGCTGACCTTCGGCAAGGACCGAGGAGCGGCTCCATCGTCTCCCGCGGCGGCCGGATCGGCCGGCCGCGCCCGCGCGGCTACCTCGCGAACCCGATATATCGGTGGCGACGAACCGCGGGCGCGGGGTCTCCTGCCATGGCGTCGGCTGCCCTGCGTTATGCCAACCCGCATGCCTTGACTTCGCGGCGCGCCGCCTCGTGGATTGGATTCTCGGCTATTTTTGCCGCGAGGTATTCACCGCAATCTATGCGCCGCAATATATTCGCCGCGATTCGCGGTGGCTGCGGCGCCGATCATGGTCGTCGTCGCTGCCCGTGCGCCTCGACGTGAATGTGAGCGTCACGACCGCCCCAGCGGCCAGGTATGAAGCTGCGGCTATCGTGCGACCTCGTAATCCTCCGGCGGCGCATCCCGTGTCGGGGGACCTTCGGTCGCCCACCTCCCACAGCGCCGAAACGCGGGTGTACAGGCCGTCCGATTGGAATGACCGCGCGCGGGTAGGCGGCATGCAGGAGGTACGCCATGCCCGAAGAATGGACAGCAAAGGAAGAGCGACAGTACGAGCACGTCAAGGACTCGGCGAAGAGCCGCGGCGCGAGTATGGAGCGCGCGAAGGAAGTCGCCGCGCGCACGGTGAACAAGAACCGGGCGCAGGAGGGGAAGACCAAGACCGCGAGCCGGACCTCGATTCGCGACAAATCGCCGCAGCAGCGCGGCGGTCAGCGCTCGGGGCGCAGCGGGCCGAAAGGCCCCACCAGGGACCAGCTGTACAACGAGGCGAAGAAGCGCAATATCGAGGGCCGCTCGAAGATGACCAAGGGCCAGCTGGAGAAGGCGCTCGGCCGAGATTGAGCCCGCCTGTGCTCCGCCGACACCGACGGGAGGCGGTCGACGGAGTGGACAAGGATATGAGGTCATCGAGAACAGGAGATAACGATGAGCGACAGCAGGCCGCACGTCGGCGACGCCGCAGCGCTTCGACGCGCTCGCGACGAAATCGGCAGGGCGGTCGGCGAGCTGGGTCACAGGCGCGACGTCGCCGCACGGATCGTTGCCACACGGATCAAGGAGAAGGCGCACGACGACGTCGAGGCGACAAAGCACGCGGCGTCCGAAGCGGCGCACGCGGTCGCGGGCACAGCCGCGCAGGTCAGGACAAGCGCCGAGGATCTGGCGCACCGAGTTGCGACGGCGCCGCCCGTACCGGCAGTGTTCACGCGTGGCAAGCACGCCGCCGAGACGTTGCGCGCGCACCCGATCCCGGCCGCCCTCGCTGCGGTGACAGCCGCGGTGCTCGTGTGGCGGATCATGCGGAGGCGACGGTGAACATACTCGGCACACCGCACGGCCTGTGGATCAGCCCGCTCGGCGGCTGCGACCGGCGGCCCTGAGTGCGGCTGTGGTCAACAGCCCAAGATTGTCGTGGGTCGACCGGCGACAATCTTGGGTACATGATGGAGAAATGAGCAGTGGTAGTTTTCGGCCATGGCGTGGATGGGCTGAGTCGGTGTAACCGATGCCCGAGTTCGATCCATTCACGACGCAACGCGACGTGACCGCTTCGGTAGCCGCGGAACTGGCAACGGCCGGATTCGGCGACGCCGAAGAAATCGGCCGCGGCGGCTTCGGCGCCGTCTACCGCTGCACCCAAACCACCCTCGACCGCGTCGTCGCCGTCAAAATCCTCACCGCCGACCTCGACGACGACAACCGCGCACGATTCCTCCGCGAACAACGCGCCGCAGGCAGACTCACCGGACACCCCAACATCGTCAACGTCCTCGAAGCCGGCGTCACCGACAACGGCCGCCCCTTCATCGTCATGCCCTACTACCCCCACGGCTCCCTCGACGTACGCATCCGCAACCACGGCCCCCTCCCCCTCCAAGACGCACTACGCCTCGGCGTCAAAATCGCCGGCGCCCTCGAATCCGCACACCGCCTCGGCGTCCTGCACCGCGACATCAAACCGGCGAACATCCTGTTCAACGACTACGGCGAGCCCGCGTTGGCAGATTTCGGTATCGCCCATATCGCGGGCGGGTTCGTCACCGGCACCGGGATGTTGACCGGCACTCCCGCGTTCACCGCCCCGGAAATAGTGGCTGGTGAGCCGCCACGTGCTGCCACGGATGTCTACGGTTTGGGTGCGACGTTGTTCGCCGCGGTCACCGGGCACGCCGCGTTCGAACGCCGCAGCGGTGAACAACTGGTGGCCCAATTCCTCAGGATCACCGCCGAACCCGTACCCGACCCGCGTGAGCATGGCATCCCCGAGGATGTCAGCGCCATCATCGAATCCGCGATGGCCACTGATCCGGCTGATCGCCCCACCGCTGCTGCGCTGGGGCGGCAACTTCGGGCAGCGCAACTTCACCACGGTTACCCGCTCGATGAGATGGCCCTGCACACGGCTTCCGAAGCGGGGCCAGCAGGCACGTCGCAGGCACTGGCGCAACCTTCCTCGGCACAGCGCCCGTCACGCGCGAGCAGCCCGTCCGGGCGGCCGCCCGCGGATTCGGGCCGAACAGGTCGGCCTCCGCTGGAGCTGACCAGTTTCGTGGGCCGACGCGCGGAACTGACCGAAACGCGGAACTTGTTGTCGACGTCGCGATTGGTGACGTTGACCGGTATCGGCGGGGTCGGCAAAACCCGTTTGGCGATGCGGGTCGCCACCGGTGTGCAGAGCGATTTTCCCGACGGCGTGACTTTCGTGGAACTAGCAAACTTGCGCGACGAGTCACTGTTTACCGAAGTGGTGGCCCGCTCACTCGGAATACGGGACCACTCGCCGAGGCTGTTGCGGGATGCACTCGTCGAGTTCCTTGCCCCCAAGAAACTGTTACTCGTGCTGGACAATTGCGAGCAGATGGTCGCCACAGTGGCCGACCTCGCCGAATCGCTACTTCGCTCGTGCCCTGAGTTACGAATTCTCGCGACCAGCCGAGAACCGATCGGGATCAGTGGAGAAGCGGTACTGCCGATATACCCGCTCGCAATCCCCGATCCCGACCGGCTACCTCGAGGTGTGCCCCGCAACGACGCGATGAAACTGTTCGCCGAACGGGGCGCCGCCGCGGTCGCGGGCTTCGAGATCACCGAAGACAACAAGGTCACCATCGCCCGAATATGTCAGCGGCTCGACGGCCTGCCACTACCGATCGAGCTGGCTGCGGCCCGGTTGCGGGCGATGTCCCCGGAACAGATCCTGGACCGATTGACCGATCGGTTCGCACTACTGACCCGCGGCAGTAGAAGTGCTCCATCCCGGCAACAGACTTTGCGCGTGTGTATCGACTGGAGCTACGAACTGTGCACACCCCCCGAACAACGAGCGTGGGCCCAACTATCGGTATTCGCCGGTAGCTTCGATCTCGAAGCCGCGCAATACGTCTGCGGCGATGACTTCCCGGCAGACGACCTGCTGGACACCGTGACCTGTCTCGTCGAAAAATCGATCCTGACCCGGGAAGCGTCGAAGACCGCGGTCCGATTCAGAATGCTCGACACCGTTCGCGATTACGGCCTCGAGAAACTGCCGACTACCGACGAATATCTCGAACTTCGCCGCCGCCACCGCAGCTGGTACGAACGCCTGGCACTCGACGCAAAAGCCGACTGGATCAGCGCGCGGGAGCCCCCATGGCTGATCCGATTCGATCAGGAACTGCCGAATCTGCGCGAAGCACTCGAATTCTGTGTGTCCGACAGTCCCGATTCGGGAGTCATTATCGCCACCAATCTCTTTGCCTTCTGGCACTCGCACGGTTCGCTCGCCGAGGGCCGCCACTGGTTCGACCGATTCCTGGCCTGCCGAACGGAGCACGCCACCTCCGACTGGGCCGCGATGCTCGGCCTGGGTGTCTACATGGCTGGGATGCAAGGCGACGTCGAGGCGATGGCCGCTCCACTAGCTGAATGGCGCCAGCGCATCGATCACACCACCTGCACCTTGTCCCGGGCGCATCTCGACCTTGCCGACGGACTTCTCGCGCTGTTTCGTGGCAATCCTTCAGAAGCGCGCCCTTATCTCGAAAAAGCCCCCCCTGCGTACACCGAACAGGCGGAAATCATCTACTATTTTCTGGCCATGGGCGTCCTCGGGTTTACGTACGTGCTGCTCGACAACGCCGAGAAAGCAGCCGAATGCTATGAGCATGGGCTTGCGATTACCGAGACGCGGGGAGAATCGGGATTTCGGTCGTATTTTCTTTGGGTGCTGGCTATTTTGGCCTGGCGGCGCGGCGATCGCGCCCGGGCGAATCAACTTCTCCAGCAATCGCTGACAACGAGCCGCCTGATCTCGGATCGCATGAACGCCAGCATGAGCCTGCGATCACTGGCGTGGATCGCCGCCGAGGAACAGAACGCCGAGCGGGCAGTTGTGTTGACCGCCGCCGCGGAGCGGATCGGCCAGTCGGTGGGCATTCCGTCCGTGATGTTTCCGGACCTGCAGACCTACCAGGACGAGTACGAACACCGGACGCGACAGGCGTTGAGTGAGCGGAGCTTCGCCGCGGCTCAACGGGAGGGCGCCGCGCTCGGTTTCGACGACGCCGTCGCCTACGCCCTGGGCAAAAAGGTGAACTCCGAACCGACGTCCGCCACTAGCGGCAAGCTGACCGAACGCGAACATGAGGTCGCCGAACTGATCGCCGAAGGACTGACCAACAAGGAGATCGCCGCCCGCTTGGTGATCTCACCGCGCACCGCGCAAGGCCATGTCGAACACATCCTGACCAAGCTCGAATTCACCTCACGGACACAAATCGCGGCATGGATCGCCGAATCGCACGGCAATCTGCCCGGCACTCCGGCGCACGTCCCCAACTCCGCGTCCGTGTCGCCGGACCGCAGTCACCGCCCCCGATGAGCGGACACCACAGAGTAGGAGTGCGCAAGAAGGCTCCGCATCGGCAGAATTGCCGACGCGGAGCCTTCCGCTAGGCGAGCACCGACGGTGCGATACCAGCAAGGTGACTATCGCGTGCGCGCACCGAATTCCGGGCTCGATGGATTCGGTTCCGGCCGAGCGCCGGGCAATGGTCTGCTCAGGCGAGCGGTCTGCTCAGGCGAGCGGTCTGCTCAGGCGAGCGGTCCGCTCAGGCGATACGGTTGCGCAGCGAGCCCAGGCCTGAGATGGAGATCTCGACCACATCGCCGCTCTGCAAGAACTTCGCGGGCTCGAAACCGATCCCGACACCAGCCGGGGTACCGGTGGCAATGATGTCGCCCGGCAGCAGCGTGATCCCCGCCGAGATAGTCGAGATCAGGTCCGGGATATCGAAGATCAAATCCTTGACCACGGCCGACTGCCGAACCTCGCCGTTGACCGCAGTCTTCAGCTCGAGCGCGGCGACATCCGGAATCTCATCCGCGCTCACCGCGAACGGCCCCATCGGGCAGTGGGTGTCCAGAGACTTGCCGAGCAGCCACTGCTTGTGGTCGCGCTGCAGATCCCGAGCCGTGACGTCATTGATGATCGTGTATCCCCAGACGTGGTCATACGCGTCGGCATGGCTGATACCACGACCGCCGCGGCCGATGATGACCGCCAGTTCACCCTCGTAGTCCAGCTCCGAAGTCACCCCGGGGTGCGAGTTCACCTCGTCATAGGGCCCGGTCACCGACGTGGTGGCCTTGGAGAACATGATCGGCTTGTCCGGAAGGGCTTCCGAGCGGGACGGGGTGTCGTAGCCGCTGCGACCGAACTCGACAACATGCTCCCGGTAATTCTTGCCGACGCAGAAGATGTTCCGGCGCGGCGTGGGGATCGGCGCGAGCAAGCGCACCGAATCCAGGGGCACGCCGGGCAGTCCCGCAACTCGCTCGGCCAACGTCGGCGCGAGTTCGTTCCAGCCCTCGATGATCTCGAGCACCCCGGCCCCCGGCGGGAGCAGTTCACTCACATCACGAACGACCTGAGCGTCGACATCGACCACGCCAACGCGATTCCCCGCCGAGTTGGTGAATGTTACCAGCTTCATCTTGTGAACCACTCCATACCAATGGTGACCAATACGTGCGGTTCCGACCCTATCTCAGCTGATAATATGTGTCCAGCTGCGGAGATCATCCGCCGCAGCTGAGCCTAATTGGTTCACATTGGTCAACATGCGACGGGATAGAATGACCACGTGATGTCGGTAGAGCAATCCCTGCGAGTCCTGGTATCGGAGGCGGCCCGAGACGACACGCTCGGCCCCGGAGCCAAGCTGCCCACCGAACGGGAACTCGTCCAGCGACTCTCCGCGTCGCGTAGCGCGATCCGCCGCGCCCTGGAAGCGATCGAACGCGATGGCCTGGTAGTCCGGCATGTCGGCCGTGGCACGTTCCTGACCGACACCGCCGCCGATCGGTCGAATGGCGCACCCGGCGACACCAGCCCCGTCGAGATCATGCAGGTCCGGCAACTTCTGGAACCCCAAGTGGCCGCGCTGGCCGCGCGCGCCGCCACCCGAGCCGACTTCGACCGTATCAGCCGGGCACTCGAGTCCGGCGGGGCGGCTGGGGACTTCGACGGCTTCGAGCACTGGGACGCCGCGCTGCACCGCCACATCGCCGAAGCAGCTCACAACAGCTTGCTGATGAACATGGTCGAAGTCATGAATACCGCGCGTGCCCTCCCGGTCTGGGGAAGCCTCAAGCGTCGGACATCGACGCCCGAGTTGCGCCGGCATTACCACCGGGAACACACCGAGATCGTCGACGCGCTCCGCGATCGCGACCCCCTCGGAGCCAGCGAGAAGATGCGCGATCACCTGCTCCACGTCGCCGACAGCCTGCTCGGCCGCGGCTGATCGCAATCCTCGCCTCGGCCGACGACGCGCATCGGACAAGCCGCACCGGGACGAGCCCGTCGGTTGCCGCATCGCCCAACCCTGAAGAAGTCGCCCGTGTCACACCGTCAGCAGCGGTATGGCACTATTCACCCACGCCGATGGATGTGGATGCGGTGCACAAAATGCAGGTAATGGAGGTGCTGCGTTGCTGAACGACGGGAAAGCAGCCGCCAGCTGGTCGCCGCCTTACGAGGTCCGGGAATCCGCAGTCGTTCATTCGACCGTCGGCGTGCCTTCTGCGATCGGTCCGGGCAGGTCAGCCCCGGATCCGGGAAGGTGTTCGACACCAGTTTGAGGAGTGATACGGATGCAAGGCAGCACGGACCGGATTCGCACGACCCACGTAGGTAGTTTGCCGCGGTCGGACAAGCTCACACGACTGATGTACGACTGGCAGGAGGGCAAAGACGTTCATCAAGAGCTCGAGGCGACAATCAGTGCGGAGGCCACTGCCGTCGTCGGGAAGCAGAAGAGTCTCGGCGTCGACATCCCGGACGACGGCGAGGTCGGAAAGCCAGGGTTTTCGAACTATGTCCGAACCCGGCTCGACGGACTGGGAGGCGCGGCCGACGGCTGGAACTTCCATGACTTGATCGAGAATCCCGCGCTGCTGCAGGAGCTCTTCGGATCCGAAGGCGGGGCACACATCAATATGCCCGCCTGCGAGGGTCCGCTGCGCTATCGCGACCGAGAGATCAAGCGCGACATCGCCAACCTCCAGAAAGCGATGGCCGAGCATGACATCGAGGAGGCGTTCCTGCCGGTGGCGTCGCCCGGCATACTGGCCGGGCACGTCACCAACCGCCACTACCCTTCCTACGAGGACTATCTGCAGGCGCTGTCCGATGCCATGCGCGAGGAGTACACCGCAATCGCACAGGCCGGCTTGATCGTGCAGATCGATGCCCCGGACCTGCCGTGCGCGTCACCGCAGCACTCCACGATGGTGCCGACGGACATCCTCGAGAAGTACGGCCTGGCGGGAGTCATCCGGTTGCACATCGAGGCGATCGAGAACGCCACGCGTGACGTCCCCGCAGAGCAGCTGCGGCTGCATCTGTGCTGGGGCAATTACGAGGCATCCCACCACTACGACATGCCACTGCAGGACGTCATCGAGCCCGTTCTTCGGCACTGCCATGCGCAAGCCATCCTGTTCGAAGCGGCCAATCCGCGCCACGAACACGAATGGGAGGTCTTCGAGACCATCAAGGTGCCGGATGACAAGATCCTCATCCCGGGGCTGATCGACACGGTGACGAACATTGTCGAGCATCCGCGCGCTATCAGCCACCGCATCCAACGGTGGGCGCGCGTCATCGACAAGGAACGTCTTATTGTCGGTACCGACTGCGGTTTCGATACGTTCGTCGGCATCAACGAGGTCAATCCCGACATCGCCTGGGAAAAGCTGGCGAGCCTCAGCGAGGGCGCGGCGCTTGCCTCCGATGTGTTGTGGTCTCGTTGATCAGTCGGTAGACGCCGTACCCGGCATCCCCGGGACGGGACACCACCCGGCATTCTGCTGAAAGCCGCCTGAAACGAGGCCGTGCTGCGTGAATTCGCCGCAGCACGGCCTCGTGTGGGCATCACCCTTAGCGGGCCATACCACCACGACGGCGCGAGTGACGCTCGATCTCGCCATCGGACCGGGAGGTCCATACTCACTGGTAGATTGCCCATTTCGCGCAGCGCCGGCCCGGCTGCGACGCATCTGCGGCGCGCAGCCGCACCACGTCACATTCGGAGCGAATTTCTGCGAATATCGGCCGGCGAAAATTGCGTGACGCAATATCACCCTCGCCGCGAATTACCTATCCCATTCACGCCGGAAATTCGGCTACATCCATTTCCGCAGTTATCCTCGACCAGGATCGCGGATACGTCCGCACATTGCCGCTGCGCCAATACTTGCGTCGGCACATACCAGCTCCCGGCATGCTCGCACATTGGATAGTCCCCGCGTTTACGGGATAGCTCACCCGTAGGTCATTCCATACTGTAACAAGCATCACGTGAAAGCGGACTCCAGGATGCTCAGCACCCCCGGAGCTGGTGCGGTGGTCCCGTCACCGACCCCGACTCGTTGACAGGAAACGCCCGATGGAGGAGATGATGTTGGTCAAGACCACGACCGGATCTGTGGTTGGCGCTACTACCGATGGGGTGTCGGCGTTCCCCGGAGTCCGATACGGTCGGCTGGCCAACGGTCGTCGCTTCGACCCCGTCGCGCCCGCGAACGGCGCCGAATCGAAGCAGGACCTGCGTGACTTGTCCGCCGTCTTCCCGCAGCTGCCGAGCCGCCTGAGCGCCGCCATGGGCGGGGCCGTCGACGCCCACCCGCAGGAAGAGGACGCGTTCCTGCTCAACATCTGGACACCGGCGGGCGTGTCCGGGCTGCCGGTTCTGGTGTATGTGCACGGCGGCGCGTTCATTTCGGGTGGCGGCGGGGTTCGCTGGTACAACGGTCACGTACTGGCCCGCGACGGCGCCATGGTCGTTGTCACCGTGAACTTCCGGCTCGGCCCGCTGGCGCATCTCGCGCTCGGCACGGATGACGACCCCAACCGCGCCCTGGGCGACCTGCTGGAGGCACTGCGCTGGGTGCGCGAGAACATCGCGCTGTTCGGCGGAGATCCCGACAACATCACGCTCGCCGGCCAATCTTCCGGTGCATTCTTCACCAAGCTGCTGGGTGTACTGCCTGCCTCGCGGCAAATGCTGCGGCGGTTGTGCATCTTGAGTTGTCCGGGCATTCCGGCGGCGACGCCCGAGCAGACGGCGGAACTGAGCGCGCAGATCATCCGGCATCTCGACGGCGCCGATCCGCGCACCGCCCCAGTAGGCGAGCTGCTGCAGGGCCATCGGCTCGCGATGATGAACAACGGCCGGTTCGGCACGGTGGGGATGGGGTTGATGCCCACCTCGGGCTCCGTGGTCCCGGACTGGCTCGACGACCCTCGCGAAGTGGCTGCGGCGCTGCGCGTCACGGACCTGATGGTCAGCGTTACCCGGGACGAGACAACAGCATTCTTCTTCGCCGGACCGGAGCGGCATATCACCCGGGAACAACTCGTGCAGGTTCACGGTGCGGCGGCCGACGTAACCGGCGATCCCTACCGAGACCTGGTCGAGCTCACCACCGCGGTGCGCTTCGTGAACCCGGCGCGAGAACTCGCCGAGGCTGCCGCGGCGCGCGGTATCAATACCCAGCTGCGCGAGTTCACGGTGGCGAGCCCGCTCGATGGCTTGGGCAGCGGCCACGGCGTCGACATCCCCTTCCTCTTCGGCAATTGGGATGACTGGGCAGACGCTCCCATGATGCATGGGTTCGATCGCGACCAGTTCGTGAAAGAAAGCGAACAGCTGCGTAGCGCCGTCGCCGATCTCGTACACGGGCGTATGAAGGCCTCCACCTAATGCGTCCCCGCGATGCGTACGGATTCGATCAGAGATGGAGAACCGCATGAGAGGAATCCAGCCCTCGTCCTCCGGAAGTGTTGACGGGCCGCCCAGCCGTGTGCGTCGGTCCACCGCCCCCTTCGAGAACCGAAGGGACTTCTTCAACTGGTTCGAGGAAATCGACTCTCCCGTCGGTCTCCTGGCCGGGCAAAGCAATCACCTTACAGAACGAACATGGAGTAGCTGATGGTTCGAGTAGCCATTATCGGTGCGGGGCAGTCCGGCGGCCAGTTGGCGCTCGGCCTGCTCCAGCAAGGCCACGAAGTTACATTGGTCAGCGACCGGACGCCGGAGGAGATCCGCACCGGCAACGTAATGTCGAGTCAGTGCATGTTCGATTCCGCGTTGATCACCGAACGGGACCTCGGCATCGATCTGTGGTCTGCCGAATGCCCGGAGATCAACTCGATCGCGCTGACCATGGCGGGCGATTCGCCGTACACCTGGTCAGCTCCACTCGCCGCGCCCGCGCGATCGGTTGATCAGCGAATCAAATGCGCGGCCTGGGTCGAACAGGTCGAGGCCGAGGGCGGCAAGGTGGTGACGGAGGCTCTCGACGTCGCCACCCTCGAGGAGTATGCGCGCACCCACGACCTGGTCGTGGTTGCCACCGGCAAGGGTGACCTCGGCCGACTGTTCCCACCGGATCCGAGTCGGTCGCCGTTCGACCGACCTCAGCGGGTTCTCGCGCTGGCCTACGTCACCGGCATGCAGCCGCGCCCCGATGGCTCGGCGGTGAGTATGACGTTCATCCCCGGCGTCGGCGAGTATTTCACCTTGCCCGCCCTGACCACATCCGGTCCCTGCGACATCATGGTGTTCGAGGGGATCCCCGGTGGGCCACTGGACTGCTGGGACGATGTCAGCGAGCCCGAGCAGTACCTGGAACGCGCGCTGGAGATGTTGGCGAAATTCGTGCCGTCGGAGTTCGAGCGGTGCGGGAACGTCGCACTGACCGACGCCGGTGGCGTGCTGCGTGGCCGGCTCACACCACAGGTTCGCGTACCGGTGGCCACGCTACCGTCCGGTCGGCCGGTCCTCGGCATGGGTGATGCTGTCGTGCTCAACGACCCGATCACCGGACAGGGCGCCAACCTCGCGGCCCATGCCGCCAGCTACTACCTCGACAACATCGTGCGCAACCAGTCCGGCTACTTCGATGCCGCCTGGATGCGTCAGACGTTCGAGAAGTTCTGGCGGGGCTGGGCACAATGGACAGTCGAGTGGACCAATTCGATGCTCACCGCCCCGCCTCAGCACCGGGTCGAGCTGCTGGCCGAAGCGGTAGACAATCCGGGGATCGCCGCGGCGATCGCCAATGGGTTCGATGATCCACGGCAGTTCTTCCAGTGGTGGTTCGATGCCGATGCCGCGGCGCGACTGCGCGCGGAAAAGCAGGCGGCACAGGACGGCCGGTTCGATGGTCGTGAATTGCGCCGCGCGCTCGGCCAGTTCGCCACCGGGGTCACCGTTGTCACCGCGCGCGCTGCCAACGGCCACAAGGTCGGCATGACGGCGAACTCGTTCACTTCGGTGTCGATGGATCCGCCGCTTGTGCTGTGGTGCCCGGGCAAGAATGCCCCGAGTCTGCCGGCCTTCACCGAAGCGACACACTTCGCCATCAGCGTGCTGGCGGCGGACCAAGAGCATCTTGCCCGCCAGTTCTCCACTCCGGCGGCAGACAAGTTCGCCGAAGTAGACCTGGTCGAAGGCACCGGCGGAACGCCGGTCCTACCTGGCGCCGTCGCCCAATTCGAGTGCCGGACCGTGCAATGCCTCGACGCCGGAGACCACGTGATCTTCATCGGCGAGGTGGAGAGTTTCCGGGCCAACAGCGGCGATCCGCTGATCTTCCACAGCGGCCAACTGCGCACGCTGTAGCACCTGACACAGATATCGAACCGGGTCGGTCCACCGAACCATCCGCCGCAACCGCAACGTTGTGCCGGATGGATCGGTGGACCGCTGTCATTACTCGTGGTCTCGCTGAATCGAGCCGGCGAGCACATCACGATCCGCGCTGGTTGTGGACAATGCGTATTTCCGCTACTTGACCAGTCGCCGGCTGGACCGCGGGGCCGGATCTGTCATCGGCACCGAAAATCGTGCGCGCAGCGCCGCCTCCGGCTACAGGTAACACACCACTGCGGTGCGCTCCTCACGATCTCGCGCCGAAGCCGTGCCTGAGCCCAGCGGGCTCGAACATCGACTGTGCGCCTTCAACCTCGCCGACAGCCCCTTACAGGGGTGAAAACCACTGCGGCGAACTTCGAAACTGCCCTGGGTCGCGCGATACACGCGCACCGTGTCGGCGAGGATCCGACACGGTATCGCGATGCGTCAGTGCGCCCTCGCCGTTGCCGGCGCCGCGAAGGCGCTTGTAGCCCAGGAAAGGGCGGTCTCCCGGTCTCGATCGAGGCAGCCGTGCCGGTCGAGCCGGGCGACGAGCTCGAGTGCAGCCCGGCTTCCCGCGACGTCGTGCACCCGGATGGCGTTGACGCCGGATCGAATCAGCAGCGCGGTGAAGACACTGGTGGGCAAGTCACGCTCGACGACCGCAGCCCCCGCGGGCAGCACCTCGGCGAGGAACCGCTTGCGTGATACGCCGACCATGATCGGATAGCCGAACTCCGCGAGAATCGGCAGCCTGGCCAGCACATCCCAGTTGTCGTCGGCGTTCTTCGCGAAACCGATCCCCGGATCCAGCACGACGCGATCGGAGGCGATGCCGACGGCATGCGCGGCGAGAGCCCGCTCGTACAGCTCTGCGGCAACCTCCTGCGCGGGGTCGCCATAGCAGGCGAATTCCTGCATCGTGGCGGCCGTCCCGCGCAGGTGGCCGAGGACGATTTGGCAGTCCAGACCCGCCACCGCTGCCAGCAGGTCCGGGTCGACAAGGCCGCCGGACACATCATTGACAATGGCGGCGCCGGCCTCGACAGCCCGCACCGCAGTCTCGGCGTGCATCGTGTCCACCGAGACGGTCATACCATCCGCCGCGAGCGCCTCGATGGCACCCAGGATGCGGTCCTGTTCGACCCGCGGGTCAACCGGGACAGCGCCGGGGCGCGTCGACTCCCCGCCGACGTCGATGATGTCCGCACCCGCCGCACGCAGCTCGCGGGCGTGGCGCAACGCGTGCGCGAGGGTCGGAAAGCGCCCGCCGTCACTGAAGGAGTCCGGGGTGAGGTTGAGCACGCCGACGAGTCGGACGCCGGTGCGTGTGATCGCAGTGGTCATGGGCGGAGTCGGTCCAATCAGGCGACGGGCGCCGAGTCTGTGGCGCCGATAGCGGTCAATAGGGCATGCGCCTTCAGCCGGGTCTCGTCGAGTTCCTCAGCCGGGTTCGACAGCGCGGTGATTCCCCCGCCGGTCCCGATCTGCGCGACGCCCCCGGAGTAGACGATGGTGCGGATTGTCATCGAGAGGTCGGCAGTGCCGTCCGCGCCGAGGTAGCCGAAAACCCCGGCATAGGGCCCGCGCGCGCCCGACTCCAGGCTGTCGAGCAGCTGCATGGCGCGATGCTTCGGCGCGCCTGTCATCGAACCGGCCGGAAAGGTCGCCGCCAGCAAATCCGGCAGGTCCACTTCGTCGCGCAGGCGACCTTCCACGGTACTGACCAGCTGATGCACATGGGGGTAGCTCTCCACCTCGAGCAGGCGCGCTACCCGCACCGATCCGAGTTCGCACACCCGGGCCAGATCGTTGCGCATCAGGTCCACGATCATGACGTTCTCGGCGCGCTCTTTCTCGTTGGATCGCAGCTCGGTGCGCAGCGCGTGGTCCTCTGCGGGGTCGACGCCTCGGGGCCGAGTCCCCTTGATCGGGCTCGTTCTGACCACGCGGTCGGCACCTACACGCAGGAACTGCTCGGGTGAGGTGCTCAGCAGGCTGGTGCCGCCGATCCGGATCAGACCACCGCGCGCAGTCCCGCTGGTCCGGCGCAATGCGAGATAGGTGGCGACCGGGTCGAGGTCGACGCGCACCGACACCTGTGTGGTGAGACATAGTTGGTAGGCGTCGCCCGCCGCGATAGCCGCCTGACACAGCCGGATCATGTCGAGGTAGGCCTCGGGCGTGTCCCGCCAATGCGCGGTCACCGGGACATCTGAAGGTGTCCCGAGCGAGAGCGGCGTCGGAATCGGCGCGGTCGCCAGCGCCGCGCTCAACTGCTCGACGCGGGCACGCACCCCCGCGGCAGAGCGTCGCCCCGACGGCATGAGCACACGCGCTGTGCCGTCCGGGTCGATCGCCAAAGTCTCGCAGACGCGCAGCATCCGGGCGGGCATACCCGGATGCTGCGCAACGGGCACGCCGCTCGTCTCGCGCCCCACCTCATAGCCCAGCCAGCCCACAAGGCCAAGGCCGAGCTCGTGTGGCGCGGCCCGCTCGCGCATACGCTGCAGTGCGACCCGCAGCGCCGGCAGAACCGGATGCCCGAGCTGAATCGGGACGCCGGTACCAAGGTAGCTGGTCCGGGTGCCGTTTCCATCCAGCCAGAAACTGTTCGCGCCGGCGGCGTACAGGGCCTGGTACGCCGCCGCGGGGTCGACGCCCGTCGCGACGATGGCCTCATCTACAGGCATCCGTCACCGTCCATCAATGTGAGTCGCACGCGCGCACGAGTGCGCATCGGATCCGGCGTACCGCCGTCGCCGATCTTTTACCGAATGGCAAGGGATCACTGTCAACGCCATCTATCCGCGACGATTCGCGGTCATCGGCTGGATCCCGCTGGACGGAATCGAACCGGTTATGCGTGTCCCGACGACGACGTGACGAAGGGAACGTTACAAAGCCGCCGAACACCGCCGCTATCCCACCGCCGCGACAGTTATCCGCAATCCGAAGCACACCACAGGACTGCGCCGTCGGTCGCTATCATGACGTGCGTAGCGAAAGCCCGAACTCATCGGTCGCGACAAATTCCATCCGGGATATCGAGGTAATGCACCCGACCCACACCCTGATACCGAGCCGTCGTTTCGGGGTCGAGCGGAATCGGCGGTCCCGGCTCGTCCCCACGACGAGCCGCCGATAAGCGGACCTGCCCAGCACATCCTCGGTGACAGTGACGTCCCCGACGTGTGCTGGGCAGGTTCCGCGAAGAAACCGTTGGCGAGTGTCAGCTCGCCGATCCGGCAGCGGCGACTTCGGCCGCGGCGATCGTGTTGGACAGCAAGGCGGCGATCGTCATCGGGCCGACGCCGCCGGGCACGGGGGTGATCCACCCGGCCACTTCGGCGACTTCACCGAATCGCACATCTCCGGTGAGTCCCTTGTCGGTTCGGTGGATACCGACATCGATGACTGCGGCCCCGCGCTTGACATGCTCGGCACCGATGAACTCGGGAACCCCGGCAGCTGCTATCAGGATGTCCGCCTGTGCGGTCAATGCGGCAAGGTCGCGGGTCCGTGAGTGCGCGATAGCGATCGTCGCGTTCCGCTGTAGCAACAGCTCGGCGACCGGATGACCGACCAGCTCGGAACGTCCCACCACGACGGCGAAACTGCCTTCGATCGATACTCCGCTGAAATCGAGTAACTCGATGATTCCCGAAGGTGTGCAGGGCCGCAGTCCCTGCACACCACGCGCGAGCCGACCCTGATTGAGCGTGGTCAGCCCATCGACATCCTTCCCCGGCGCGATCCGCTCGATCAGCCTGGTCCGATCGAGGCCACCGGGAACGGGCAGCTGCAACAGGATACCGGCGACTCTCGGTTCCGCGTTGAGACGATCGATGAGCGCCTCGACCTCGTCCTGGGTCGCTGTCGCGGGGAGGTGCTCATGGAAGTCCGCCAACCCCGCCGCCGCGGCGGCCTTGCGCTTATTGCGCACATAGACTTCGCTGGCGGGGTCTTCGCCGATGAGAATCGTTGCCAGTCCGGGTGCGAACCCATACGCGGCGACGAACTCCGCGACGCGTTTCGCCGTCTGGGCTTGACTCGCTTGCGCGACGGCCTTCCCGTCGATGACATTTGCCGTCATCACGCGAACACAATCGTCGAATTGCCGTCGCGGATGACCCGATCCTCACTGTGCCACGCAACAGCACGGGAGAGTACTGCACGTTCCACGTCGGCACCGCGGCGCTGCAGGTCGGCGACGGTGTCGCCGTGGGTCACGCGGACCACATCCTGCTCGATGATCGGACCTTCGTCGAGGTCCTTCGTGACGTAGTGCGCCGTAGCACCAACCAGCTTCACGCCACGCTCTTTCGCCTTGCGGTACGGACCCGCACCGATGAAGGCCGGCAGGAACGAGTGGTGGATGTTGATAACGGGCACCCCGAGCGCCTGGATGAAGTCGTCGGAGAGGATCTGCATGTAGCGCGCCAGCACCACGAAGTCGACGTTGCCGCTCAGCAACGCCAGGATTTTCGCCTCCGCCTCCGACTTATCGGGTCCCTGAGACGGCACGTGGAAGAACGGAACCCCGAACGAGCGGACGTCCTCGGCGCTGTTGGTGTGGTTGGACACCACCATCGGAATGGTCACCTGCAGCTCACCTCGACGCTGCCGCCACAGCAGATCGAGCAGACAATGATCCGAGGTCGACGACAGAATCGCCATGCGCTTCGGCACCGATTGGTCGGTCAGGGTCCAGGTCGCGCCGAACGGCGACAACGTCTGGTCCAGCTCGGCCTCGATCTCCGGGCGCGCGGCTGCGAAATCCGGGCGGTGGAACACCACCCGTTGAAAGAATGTTCCGCCCACCGTGTTGTCCGCGTACTGATCCAACGAGATGATATTGCCGTTGACGCGGGTGACCAGGGCCGAGATGGCAGCGATGATGCCGGGCTGGTCAGGCCCGTGGACGATCAGGCAGGCGTGATCGAGCAGCGCGGAATTCTGGATTGTCATGGATCCAGCCTTCACGCTTCCACTCGAGCGAGGTACTTCTGCACCCATTCGGCCGTGGCGCGCATCCCGCCGAAGGTGTAGAAGTGCAACTGGACCGTGCCAGCGTCTTCCGTCTCGGTCACGAGTTCGGCGAGATCGGTGATGAAGCGGTCCGGACCAGCGGTTCCCATCAGGTTGGTCAACGAGAATCCGTACTTCTTCACGATCATCGCGTTCGCGCCGATGCCGAACCGCCGCGCGAATCCCAGCAGCCGCTTGACGCCCGCGGGGCCCGGAGTGCCGACCCGGATCGGGGCGTCGATCCCCAGCTCGCGCACCGCACTGATCCAGCTGATGACGGGAGCCGTATCGAAGGCGAATTGGGTGAGGATCACCGCATCGAGATCCTGTTCCCGCAGCGAAGCGCACTTCTTGCCGAGGTGATCCCACAGGGCGTCTTTCGAGATGTCCGGGTGCCCCTCGGGGTAGCCGGCGATGCTCACCTCTTTCACGCCGTACTGCTGCAGTACACCGGACTGGATGACGGCATAGGCGCTGTCGTACGGCCCCTCGGGCGTAGTCGGATCACCGCCGACGACGAACACTTTTTCGCTGGCGCCGACCTGCTGCAGGCGGTCGAGGAACTCCTCGAGCTGAGACTGTGACTTCAAACGGCGCGCGGAGATGTGCGGAACAGGCACAAACCCCGCGTCATTGACGGCCTTGGCGGCTGTCACACGCATGTCGAGATCCTCATTGCCGAGGAACGTAACGTTGACACGCGTGCCGGCCGGGATCGCCTCTCTCGCCTCGAGCAGTCCGGGCACGTCCTTGCCCGTCATCTCAACCGAGTAGCCGTCTACCAGTCGGTACACATCCGGCAGCGCCGGAGTTGCAAACTTATCCATTGAAGTCACTTTCATTCACTGAAGGGCTGGCCCATGAGCAGAACTCGGCGTACAGCACACCGGCCGCATGCGTATCGACGATGCGGCTGAAGCGGGCAAGCACTTGTGCGGATCCCGCATGGACTCGAGCGGTGGCGGCGATGCGGGCTCGACAGTCGAACCCGCCGGTTTTCGACTACCGTGCCTCGATAACCACTGCTCCGTCTTCGTAGGTGTGGGCCATCGATGAGCTTCGAGCGGGTCCATTCTCGGTCATGGGCGTCCTCTCGAGCTTCGATAGCCATGTGCCGGTGGCCATTGCCACCAGCACGCTGATCCGGATGAGCGATACAACGAACTTCGTCCCTCGTCCATCGCGCGCCGACCGGTGAGTGGAGGTCACCGAGTGCACGCCGTACTTGATTACCAATATGAAGCTACAAACCGGGATGACACCGCGACTATCCGACCAGCGAGGGATTTATCCGATATCCGCTCGGTGTAGGCCTGCTGAGGATCCGATCGGTGGTGTTTTGGTGTCAACTGGGGTGCTCGCCTTCTGGTGACGCCGATCCGTGGCGGGTAGCGGCTGCGGTCCGATCCGAGAGGTGGAACTGTGGCGCCGAGGAGGCGCGTGTGCGCATGTGCGGGCGGTGGGCCAATGGGCTACTGCCGCCAGTCAGCGGCCGACGACATTTCGCTACGCGGACTTACACGCAGGCTTTCCGAGATGCAGAATGTGGTCGCGCTCGACGGCGCACTCGGTCCCGACGATGAATACCGGCCACCGATCCCTACGGAGATGGGGGTGGAATCGCACGCGGACCGGTCGGTGACCGGATGAGGGGACTACCCCTTCGATAGTCGTGCAGACCCATGGCCCCTCATCGAGTTCCACGACGGCGATTATCGATGGCACCGAGTCATCGGTCGGGTTCGCGGCGCAGCGCACCAGCCGCCACGCAACGATCGAGCCGACGCCAGAGGACGGTACCCAATCGAGATCAGCCGAGTGACACGACGAACACGCGCTGGTGAGTGGCGCAAACAGTTTGTCGCAGCGCCCGCAATGCCGGATCATGAATTCCTCAGCACCTGCCGTGGCGCCGGCACATACGATCTGTACGCCCTCCCCATTGTGCTGGTGGTGCATAACTGCCTCGATGCGATCGTCCTGACGCGAACTTCACACCAGCATCCGTGGCGGCGCTTCGAACCGGAACGGTAAAACGGCCTACAGGCATACCTATTTTTCTGCTGCGCCGCGTTCGGCGCAGGCCACGCGAGCTTCGCGGGGCCACCGGACTCCCCGTGTCCGGAGACCGACAGCCTACAGATCGGATACGAGGGAAAGCACAGTCGCACCGTCACGAAACCTGGCCGGGTACCGACGTCCCGCGCGCAGAGCGACGGAGCAGGGGCACGCGAGCCAATGCGGCGTCCGGCCGCAACACACAGCGTACGCCGACCACCACCAACTGTTCGCGCGGGCCCTCCACCGGCACCGGACGAGCCCACTGAAACGCACCGAGGGTACAGCGCCGCCGGCACCGGGTGCAATGCCGACGCCGGTGTCCGTGAGATTGCTCATGGGCTCGACGGGCTCGCCAGCGATATCCTGGGTAGGTGATCGAGAGGTGCGCTGCGGTGCCCCTGCGGCCGTGGCCCGGATGGGTGGGCCCGGTGTAGTCGAATGCCCGATGCCGATCCCTTCGCTACACAACGTGACGTGTCGGGTTCGGTCGCCGCGGAGTTGGCGGCGACCGGGTTCGATGACGCCGAGGAGATCGGCCGTGGCGGTTTCGGCGCGGTCTATCGCTGTAGACAGACATCGCTCGACCGCGTGGTCGCGGTCAAGGTGCTCACCGCCGACCTCGATGAAGACAATAGGGCGCGGTTCTTCCGGGAACAGCGGGCCGCGGGCCGGCTGACCGGGCACCCCAACATCGTGCATGTCCTGCACGCCGCCGCGACCGACAACGGCCGACCCTTCATCGTGATGCCGTACTACCCGCACGGTTCGCTCGACGCCCGCATCCGCGATGATGGGCCGCTGGAGCTGGCGGAAGCGTTACGGCTCGGGGTGAAGATGGCCGGGGCGCTCGAGACTGCGCACCGGTTCGGGGTGCTGCATCGCGATGTGAAGCCCGCGAACGTCCTTTTCACCGACTACGACGAGCCGACGCTGGTGGACTTCGGCATCGCCCACATCACCGGTGGCTTCGTCACCGGCACCGGCGTCGTGACCGGTACACCGGCGTTCACCGCACCGGAGGTGATCGCCGGACAGCCGCCGAGCCCCGCTGCGGACGTCTACGGCCTGGGCGCGACATTGTTCACCGCGATCACCGGCCACGCCGCCTTCGAACGCCGCAGCGGCGAGCAGTTAGTGGCCCAATTCCTGCGGATCACCGCCGAGCCGGTGCCGGACCCACGCGAGCACGGCATCCCTGACGACGTCGCCGCCATCATCGAACGCGCCATGTCCGGTGACCCGCTCGACCGTCCCTCCGCCGCGGAACTGGGCGAACAACTCCAAACATCCCAACTCCACCACGGCTTCCCGGTCGATGAAATGGCCTTGTTCGCTCCCCCCTCGACCGAGACCGGTGCCATACCGCCACGGGAAAAGCTCCCCTCGGCGAGAACGCCCCGGCGCCGGCGGTCGGATACGTCGTCCGCATCGCTGCGCCCTGGCAGGATTCCAGTGGAGTTGACCAGTTTCGTCGACCGTCGCACCGAACTGACCGAAGCGACGAACTTCTTGGCAACCTCCCGGTTGGTGACATTGACCGGGATCGGCGGCGTCGGCAAGACCCGGCTGGCGGTGCGGGTCGCTACCGATGCCCAACGCGATCTCACTGACGGCGCGGTTTTTGTGGAGTTGGGCGAACTGCGCGACGAGTCCTTGCTGTTGGGTGTCGTGGTGGGCGCGCTGGGATTATCGGACCGGTCGGGAAGGCCGCTGCTGGAGATACTCATCGACTTCCTCGTTCCCCGGCAATTGTTGCTCGTGCTGGACAATTGCGAGCAGATGGTCGATGCGGTCGCGATGCTTGCCGAATCGCTGCTGCGCGCGTGTCCCGGGTTGCGGATTCTCGCCACCAGTCGCGAGCCGCTCGACCTCGACGGGGAAGCGGTACTGCCGATTCATCCGCTCGCCGTCCCCGATCCCGATCGACTACCGCGGGGAGTGTCGCGAAATGACGCAATGGCACTATTCGTCGAACGGGCCGCCACGGCGGTCGCCGGGTTCGAGCTCACCGAGGAAAACAAAGTCACCGTCGCCCGGATCTGTCAACACCTCGATGGCTTGCCCTTGCCGATCGAGCTGGCGACCGCCCGGTTGCGGGCAATGTCGCCCGAACAGGTACTGCAACGGTTGACCGATCGGTTCGCCTTGCTCACCCGCGGCAGCAGGAGTGCCCCGTCACGGCAACAGACGCTGCGAATGTGTATCGACTGGAGTTACAACCTCTGCACACCGGCGGAACAACAAGTGTGGGCCCAACTGTCGGTGTTCTCGGGCAGCTTCGAACTCGAGGCCGCACAATACGTCTGCGGGGATCAGCTCCCAGCCGATGAACTCCTGGACGTGGTGGGGTTCCTGGTCGACAAGTCGATTCTGACGCGTGTGGAGTCCGGCACCGCGATACGGTTCAGCATGCTCGACACCCTGCGCGAGTACGGACTCGAGAAGGCCCAGGAGTCCGGCCGATACCTCGAGCTTCGGCGCCGCCACCGCGAGCTGTACGAACGGATGGCGGTGGACACGAAGGCCAACTGGTTCAGCCCGCGGCAGCTCGAGTCGATCGTGCGGATCCGCCGAGAGTTACCGAACATGCGGCAAGCACTGGAATTCTGCGTAACCGACAACCCCGAAGCCGGAATTCGGATCGGCGCGGCTCTAGCGCGCTTCTGGATCTCCCAAGGCTGGCTGAGTGAGGCCCGGCACTGGCTGGAGCTGCTACTGGGACGGCGCACCGGAGAAGTCACCGTCGACACGGCCGAAGCGATGTTCACCGTCTCCCATATAGCCCTCCTCCAAGGCGACTATTCGGCAGCGGCGACCTTCGTTGGCGAGGCACGAGCGCTCGTCGAGCACACGACCGACGCCCTCGCCCGCGCCCACATCGACTTCGCCGACGGACAACTCGGACTGTGCATCGGGAACCCCGAGGCCAGCCGATATCTCGACAAGGCCATCCCGGTGTTTGCCGAACGCGGCGAGCCAGCCGTGGAGAGCTTCGCCAGGACAGTCCTCGGGCTGACGCATGAGGCGCGCGGCGACGCCGACACGGCAATAGAATGCTACGAGCACGCGCTCGCGATCACCGAAGAACACGGGGAGTCCGTGTATCAGTCTTGGGTGCTGTGGTCGCTGGCAGTCGCGGTGTGGCGGCGAGGCGACAGCGCGCGAGCGAAGCGCTTGTACGCGCGGGCACTGCAACACAGCCGGATCGTCAAAGAGCGGGTGAACACCAGCATCTGCTTGCAGGGGCTGGCATGGATTGCCGCCGAGGAAAACAACCTGGAACGTGCCGTCGTGCTGATGGCGGCCGCAGAGCGGATCGGCCGGTCAGTGGGGACTTCGCCCGTGATCTTGCCCGCCCTGCTCGCCTATCAAGACGAATTCGAGCGCCGAGTCAGGCAGGACCTGAGCGAGCAAACGTACGCCGCGGCTCAGCGAGAGGGTGCCGCGCTCAGTTTCGACGCCGCGATCGCCTACGCGTTGGGGGAACGTGCTACCGCACCGCCCGAGGGCGCGGCCGGTCGCAAACTCACCAAACGCGAGCGTGAAGTCGCCGAACTGGTTGCCGACGGGCTCACCAACAAGGAGATCGCCGCTCGCCTGGTGATCTCGCCGCGCACCGCACAGGGACACGTCGAGCATCTGCTGACCAAATTGGAATTCACCTCCCGAGCACAAATCGCGGCATGGATTACCGCATCGCACAACCTTCCTGAATCAAGAGCCGACACCCCCAGCTCCTGATCGGACCGCTACAGTGCCCGCGGCGCGGCGTAACTCTCGTGTGCGGAGATCTGGTCGCCGCGCTGGCCATTGCCGCAAACGATTGCCTCACCACGGGATGTCGCCTCGACACTCAGGGAAACAGCAACGGCCACCAGGCCCAGTTGGGCAGACTATCGATGACGGCTCCCCGGCGTGTCCGACAGCGTGTCCGACACAACTCGTCGCGGCGCCCACGCCACAATCACATGAGAACTCATATGATTTAAGATGGTAGAAGTCCGGTCAACAGCGCGAGGATATCGGGGAAGCTATGAACAGAAGGTCGGCCATCTCCGGCACAGGCGAGGCGCGCGACAATACCCGTCCGTCCCGCATGCGCGATGCCGCCCCTCCTTCACTGCGCGGCACCGCCTTCGTGACCGACGATTTCCTCCCCTACCTGCTGAACCAGGTAATAAATGTGTGGGACCGCAGGTGGAAGCGCGCTCTCAAGAGCACCGCGGTCAACACCAGGCAGTGGCGCGTGCTGTCGATCCTGTGCCGTACTCCCGGGCTGTCGCTCACCGAGCTGGTCGACAAGACCGCGATCGATCAACCGACCCTGAGCCGGATGATCGACCAATTGAACACCCTCGGCTTGGTGAAACGGGAAGTCGCGCAGCAGGATGCGCGTTTTCTCCAGCTTTCGCTGACAGCGGCGGGTGAATCACTGGTCGAGGATGTCTGGCCGGTCGCGTGGGAGAACTATCGGATCGGTGTCGGCGATCTTTCACCGGAGGAAGAGGCGGTGTTGATCAAGCTGTTGAATCGCGTATTGAACAGCGTGCGGGCCGAGTGACGCGATGGCCCACCGTGGGCCGCGCGACACCGCCGGCGCGATGTCATCTCCCGCGAATACAGCCCGCTGACGTGCAGGACGCACGATGGTCATCAGTCCGAGCACCGCGCCGAGCGCCGTCCGCAACAACGATCTGCCGCTCGGCGCCGCCGCACTTCGGCAGAATGCCACGCGCGGGCGCGGTTCACCTCCAGCCCGGGCGCAGCGCGCGCCTCGCCGACCACGTCGAGCTGTCCGGCATACCCCCGCCTGCGCAGGCTCGCCCCGGCCGTGTGGTCACCCGGCGCTTCGATAGGATTTCCCATCGCGATCGGCTTCAGCCACGAAACGTGTTCTGTCGCCGCATGGCGATGGTCATCGGACCGACGCCACCCGACCGGGTAAGCCACGCGGCCACATGCCGTACTTCATCGGCTATCACCTCGCCGACCAGCACAGCGCTGAGCCATCCACGCACCTTCGCGGCACTCTCGAGGACCGGCGCGACGTTCGAGACTACTGGCCGCGCTTCGCGATGCGCTGCACCTCCGGGTCGTACGGCGCCGACGCGATCCGGGCCCGGATCGTTGTCTGTTCGTGGCGCTCGACCTGGCTCTTACGTGAGCCACCGCCGGGTTCGCCCCAGGTGATCGCGACCTCGGAGCCGATCGTCGCGTGTCCGTGGTTGATGAGAGCCAGCGAGATGATGTCGCCCAGCGGGTTCTGGTATGCGGCGTGGCGCGACACACCGATCAGTTCGCCCTGCGCAGAGCGCACCTCGTCGAACTGGCTCCAGGCGAAATTGACAATCGGAAGATCGATCGCCTTGTATCGGGGGCCCGATTCGAACTGAGACATCATCACCCGTTGGACATCGTCCCGGTTCCAGACCAGCGTCACTTTGGTCCGCTTGGCCTCCTCGGGCACCCGCTCGAGTGCTTCGCGGCCATGGAAGTCGTGGTCGAACTTGATCACATTTCCATAGCCGTGATCGAACGGCGTGGAATAGTAGTCTCGGATATCGGACGTCAGATAGCTGCCGCCGAGTTCGAAGTTCGTCTCGTAGGTCGTCGCAGGAAGATACTTGCGGTAGTCGTCGAGTTCCGGATCGGTGAAGATTCCCGGCACCGGATAGGCCATCCAGCCACTCTGCAAGTTGGTGTAATAGGCCGTCATTCCGAGCGGCTTCAGGCCGAAGTCCTTGCCGGCCTCCAGAATGAAAGATCGTACGGCTTCCTCTTCGGCGAAGGGGCCGGAGATTTCCACCGAGAACGAGCCTGTCATGCCATGCCGCAGTGCCAAGACGTCATGGCCGCCGATCCGCACCGTCCGAGTCCGGAAGAACGGGATCTCCGGAGTCGCTCCTTCGACTACCCGGTCGAAGATCGCCCTGGCATTGGGACCGGCCAACTCGAACCGGTACTGGAGGCGGGTACCGGTCGGATTGAGGTTGGAGGACTCGTCGCGAACCAGTTCGACGTCATATCCGCCCTTTTGCGCCTGGAATTCGACCCAGTTGTGGACGGGAGCGCCGCTCACCAACGCGAAGCTGTCCGCGCCGTTGCGGAAAAGGATGCAGTCGCCGATGAGATGGCCGCTCGGCGTGCAGGCGATGAGTTGCTTCGCCCGATCGAGGGAAAAGTTCTCGAAGGAGTTGATCGCGATCGACTTCAGCAGATCGAAGGCGCCGGGGCCCTTGACGTACAGTTCGGGCATATTGTGCGACTGGTGCAGGAGAACCGCGGTCTCCGCGCCCGCTGTCTGCTCATCGCGCCAGTTCGAAAACACAGGCGGAACGGAAGCCGCTTTCTGCCCGGTCGCGCGCGAGGAATGCAGCGGCTTGACTTCGTTGTATAGGTAGTCCACCAAATTCGGTGTACGGTCGATGAATTCCTGCAGGCTCTCGTTGTTGCTCGCCATGTCGCACCTCTTCTCTGTGGCGGCTGCGCCGCCGCCTGGGAACGTCCCGCACCGGGACCGTTCGACGGTGGCCCGGGCACGGTCCACGCGGTCTTTCTGTTGTCTTATCTTGGCAAGATTTCGTTGTGTACCGGTCCGGGCGATGGCCGGGCCGGCGCGGATTGCCGTACCCGACCCACCACCAGGCTTCAGATCAGAATGTCGGCGCTACTACCAGGCGCTCGTCGGTGAACCGGCCCTCCTCGAGGACGGCTTTGCCATCGAGCAGCACCGTGCAGTCGGACATGGGAATGTCGATGTGTCCCTTGGTCGACCGCGTGCCACCGTGTTCGGTGTTGGGGCCGGTGGAGAACAGGAAGTTGCCCGCGTAGACACGCGCGGCCGCGGTGAGCCGGTTCAGCTGCGCGTTGACGTGGAAGATGTAGTCGCGGTGCGCGTTCGGGTGCAGGCCGAAACCGAGATGCGAGATGGCGTAAGGGTCCATGTCGTCCTCGGAGACCTTGTTGCGGTCGAGCCAGTGCCTGAACTCGCGCGCATCGGCGCTGCCCTCGACCTTGCGAATGAAACCGTCGCGGACCTCCAGGCGGATCTCCGACTCCACAACCCGCGCGAAAGGCAGAATCCACATATCACCGGGCTGGATCACCACTGTCCCGTTGGCGCTGCCCTCGTCAGGGCAGTTCGTGATGTGGCCCGCACCCCACATATCCATCCGGCCCGGCTCGTCGGCGAAGCCGTACTGCGACTTCACCCTGAGCTCACCGCGCGTCCAGGTCAGCTCGGTGCCCGCCTCGTTGAGCAGCGTGATCTCGCGGGCGCCCGCCCACAGCTCCGCGGCGTGCAGCACAGCCGGCTTGAGTCCGGGAGGGGAAAGCAGTTTCTCCAGCTCCACCGGACCGTCGATGATGGTCTGGATGCGCACGCCGGCATCCCGCAACACTCGCGACCAGCTCGCGAAATTCGGCGCGTGGAAGGTGACCACCAGCTGGCACTGCTTCAGCGCCGACATGATCCCTTCCGCGCCCGTGATGCCGTCGGCGGCCACCCGGCTCGGGTCCGGCAATGAGCTGAATCCGAGCTCGAAAGCGAACGCGCCGAGCTCCTTGAGCGCATGGGACGCCGCGGCCACATAATCGCGCGGCGTGTTCAGGTTGGTCAGCAGGGCGACCGTCTCGCCCGGCTTCACCTCGCACTGCTCGAGATTCTTCTGAAACAGACTGGCCAGCTGGACCTGCTGCATAAGGGACATCAGAAGCACGCTTTCTCTTGTCGAAGGCTGGTTGCACACTGCCGCAGGGCTCGCGACACACTCGGCGGCCCCACAACCGGATTTAGATGTTATCTCATATGATTATTCATGCACTAGGGTAGCGTGAGCGGCGAGGTCACACAAGAGATAGCTACCGCAGGACTACGGTCTTGTTGCCGTTGAGGAAGACTCGGTTTTCGGCATGTCCTCGCACGGCCCGCGCGAGGGCACGGCACTCGGCCTCCCGGCCCCGGGCGACAAGATCCGCCGCGGACATCGAGTGATCGACCTGCACCAGTTCCTGCTCGATGATCGGGCCCTCATCGAGGTCGCTGGTGACATAGTGAGCGGTCGCGCCGACCAGTTTGACACCGCGCGCGTGGGCTTGATGATAGGGACGCGCACCCTTGAAACTGGGCAGCATCGAGTGATGGATATTGATCGCCCGCCCCTCGAGTTCCTTACACAAGGACTCGGAGAGGATCTGCATGTAGCGGGCCAGCACCACCAGATCGATCTGTTCCCGTCGCACGAACTCGAGCAACTCGTCCTCGGCTTCCTGCTTCGTGTCCGGCGTGACCGGAATGTGCCGGAACGGCACGCCGTAATGCTCGGCGAATGGCCGCAAATCGGGGTGATTGGAGATCACCGCCACCACGTCGATGTTCACGTCGGCCACGAAATTGCGGAACAGCAGATCGTTGAGGCAGTGCGCGAACTTGCTCACCATGATGGCGACGCGCTGACGCGCCGCGGCGTCGACAAGCCGCCACTGCATCCGCCAGTCCGCAGCGAGCGCGGCGAACTGCTCCTGGAGTGCGCCCACGTCCAACCGCGTCAGCGGATCGGCATGGGCGAATTCGACTCGCATGAAGAAGTTGCCGCTCTCGGGGTCGCCGAACTGCTTACTCTCGACAATCGTGCAGTCGCGATCGACGAGAAAGCCGGCGACACTGTGCACGATGCCCGGGGCGTCAAGGCAGGACAGGGCCAGGACGCCGCGCTGGGCATGCTGATCGGTCATTGTGATAAATCCTTCGAGGTGATCTGATCCGAATCGTCAGGCAAGCGCGGCGAGCCATTCGCGGCGCCATGCCTCGGTTTTCTCCAGTTCATTGAATGTGAACACGTGAAAACCATGCAAGTTGTTGTCCGACAGGCCGAGATGCGCCGCGACACCTTCCACCAGGGGGTTGGGCTTGTACCCGCCCGGGAGGAAGAACCGCCAGAACATGCCTTGCTGCTTCTGCAGGAACCGGGCGGACTGGCCCAACCCGAGGCCGGCGGAGATACGGATCAGCTTCTGCCGGTTCACCGCACCCGGAATACCAACGCGCACTGGAAGATCCACACCAGACTGCTTCACCGACCGGGCCCAGCCGGCTGTTGTCGGCGCCGAGAAACACAGCTGGGTGATGATCTGGGTGGCATGCGGCGACTTACCAGCCAACGCCCGCTCGATGACCTCGTCGGCGATATGCCCGTGCCCCTCGGGGTATCCCCCGATACCGACCTGCGCGAATGAATGCCCACGTCCGCGCAGTTCCTCCAGCAGAGACAGCGCGTCGGTAAAACGCCCCGCAGGCTCACGCGCGTCACCGCCGACGACGAAGATCCCGCGCACCCCGGCCTCGGTCAGCCGTGCGGCGATGTCGTCCAAGTGATCACCGTCGCGAACAAGACGCGCGGCGAGATGCGGCGCTGCGTCATATCCCTGTTCCGATAGCCGCACCGCAAGGTCGAGAGTCGGACCGAGGCCCTTCGCCTCGGTAGTCGTCACGGTGAGCGACACATCCTTCGGGACGTGGGCAAGGACCTGCGCTTCGGTGTTCTTGAACGGAAGCACCTCGTAGCTGATCGATTTCAGAGCTTGCGCCAGCAGATCACGCGCGGGACGGTCGGAGGACCGTTGTCCTCGTCTAGCCGGCAGGGGGTTGTTCACCACAGAGGTTCTTCCTTCCTCGGGCCGGCAGCGAGTAACCGCCGCCACCCGGAGGGAATTATTCGTCATTATATGACTTTACATGTATTCGCGAGGAGTCTAACCCGGGCCCGAACACTGCGCAACTGTTCGCCGGGGAGCCGCCCGCAGCAGCCGCACCAGCGCCCCTAATCATCCGCACGACCGGCCTTCCCGGCATGGCGCCAGACCAATGCCGCAGCAGGCCGAGGTGGATCACTCGCGCCCGGTCAGCAGTAGAAACTCGCGTAGAGCGCCGATCTCATGCGAGGTTACCGGCATGGGGCCTTCGTCGACCTGTGTCAGTATGTTGTGCGACCGCCGGAAAGGTCGAACACTGCTCCGGTCGTGAAAGAGTTTTCCGGTCTCACCATCCACAGAATCATGTCGGCTGCCTCTTCGACGCGGAGGAAACGTCCCCGCGGGATCCTCTCCAGCATGTAGTCGACTTGAGACGCGTCGAACTGCTCTAGGATTCTCGTCCGGGCCGTAGCGGGCGTGACAGCATTCACCGCGATATCCAGTTTCGCCACCTCCTTCGCCAGCGACTTCGTGAGCGCAATTACCCCGGCCTTCGCCGCAGAGTATGCCGCCGCGTTCGGATTTCCTTCTTTCCCAGCTACCGAGGATACGTTCACTATCCTGCCGTAGCCCTGCTCGATCATCTGCGGCACAACGGCCTTCAAGCAGTGGAACACACCGTCCAGGTCGGTTGCCATGATCTCCCGCCAATCTTCCAGCGGGTAGTCGACCAATGGCATGGTCGGGCCGGCGATACCGGCGTTGTTCACGAGGATATGGATATCGCCGTATGCCTGTCGAGTAGCTTCTTGGGCCGCCACTACCTGGTCGAAGTCTTGCTGATCGACAACCGCACCGCTGACTCCACGTGCACCATCGAGTCGTTCGAGCGCCGCCACTGCGCCGGGCACCGATTCGGGGTCGCGATCCCAGATGGTCACCTGCGCACCCTCCCGCACGAGCCGCTCCGCCACCGCGAAACCGATCCCCCGAGCGGCACCGGTGACTACCGCGTGCTGGCCTTCCAACCCAGTCGATTTCATCTTTCTCCTGAACTCGCCGCGCCTCTGGGAGTCGACCGACCCGATCGCGAGGGACAACTTCGAATAGGATGCAATCAGATTGCCCGAAATGCCCGGTCACACGTACTGTTTCGATAGTTACTCCGGTGCACATTTCGGGCATTCCGTCCGCTGCCCGGGATTCAGACTCGCGCCTCGACAATGCGCGGCGGCCGCCAACTAGAGGCATTCGTCGATAGCTGGTAGATGCGCGCGGGCGGAGTGAAAGGCATCGAAAGGTTGCGGATGAATATAGCGAGACGACCCGCCTCGTTGCTGGCCTGCCGGATTCCTTCCGATATTTGCGCCAGCTCACTCACCCGCGGCTGACGCTGTTGGTCATAGCGAGTGAGTGCCGCCGGCACGTCCTGCGGGGTCCTACCGAGTTCGGCGGCGAGCACCGCGGCGTCCTCGAGGGCTGTGCATCCCCCCTGCCCGAGGTGTGGCGTCATCCCGTGTCCCGCGTCGCCCACCAGGACCACGCGCCCGTTCACCAGGCTCGACGGGACAGTCGGCAACGCCAGGATATCGTGATGCAACACCACGTCGCTCGACTCGATCAACCTCGGGATCGGCGCGTGCCAGTCCGCGTATCGCGCCAGCACGGCAGCCCGCTCGTCGGCGTGCCGAACGCCGGGGGGTGTCGCGGCCGAGGCGTACCAATAGATCTTCCCGTTTGTCAGGGGCAGATAGCCGAACTCCGCCTTCGTACCGAAGCTCTGCACGATACTGTGGCCTTCGCCGGGCTGCATGGGCGAGATCCCGCGCCAAGCCGTCGAACCCGTGTAGGCGGCGCGAGGCAGATCCGGCCAATACTGCGCGCGCAACCGGCTCTCGATCCCGTCTGCGGCGACGACCACGTCTGCGTCATCGACCTCCACCGCATCCTGACTACGCACGATCCAGCGGCCATCCGGACCCTGCTCCGCCGCTGTGATCGGTACGCCCAGGCGGATCGAATCCTCCGGCAGCGCCGAGTACAGCAGCTCGTGCAAATCGGCGCGGTGAAATCCGACAATGTCTCCGCCCCAGAGCTTTTTCGCGGTCGGCCCGTCGACCCGAGTCAACCAGCGCCCCTTGTCGGTTCGAAACCCATGGCCCAAGTTCGACTCCGGCAGGTCCCGGACCTGAGACTCGAGGCCCAACGCACCGAGCGTACGCATAGCATTCGGGTACATGCTGATCCCAGCGCCGCCAGGCGTGATTTCCGACGCGCGCTCGAGCACCGTCACCCGCCAACCTGCGCGGCGTAGTCCCACCGCGGTTCCCAGGCCTCCGATACCGGCACCGACTATCACCGCGTGTGACTGAACGCTCAAGGCTATCTCCTGCATGCCGTCGATATGATCCACAACATATGGGATCTGTATCCAGTATCCCGAAGATAATGTGATGCATCTCTAATCGTCAAGAGCTGACGTTGTCCAATCCACAAAGCGCGACTACGCATCGCACACACCAGGCCCCTGCGCCGAGTCCAGGACGCCGTGCCGGAACGAACCCGATTCGCGGGCCACGCATGAATGCGGGCTCGTGGCCGCTACCCGCTCGCCGCGAAAGCTCATCCAGCAGCATCCGGAAACCGAACCACATGACCGCAGAACTCGACGCCGACTTCCGAAACGCGTTGGCCTGCCGATCTTCCGGCCGATGCCACGGCGACGTTGATCGCTCCGCACCCAGCACAACGTCAACCGAACTGCAATTCCAGCCACGCTGTGACCACGCGCAGCGACCAACCCCGGCAGCTTCTCGAGACATCGGAGCGGATAGCGGAACGTGATCGCTCGGCATCGTCGTCTCCGCCGCCGGGCGACCGCGGCACCCGGCGGTCAGAGAGATTCTTTCGGTAAGCCCAGAACTCGCTCTCCTAGAGCGTTCAACTGGACCTCTTCGGTTCCCCCGCCGACGCCGTAGGCGGGGCTCTGCAGGACAGCGTCGGCGACGCGGCTGCTCATCTCATCCGTCTCGGCCCACGCCGAGGCTCCCACGACCTCATAGGCGAACTCCGCCGCATCCCGCAGCGCCAGCGCTTCCGAGACCTTGGCCGCGGATCCCAACACGATCGAGGCGGTGCCGGCAGCGACCTCCTGGTTGATCCGCATATTGAGCAGCTGGGCCGCTCGCAGACGGATTTGCAGTTCGGCAAGTCGGTCGCGCACAACGGAGTCGCCGGCCTGACCGGAGTTCCGAATCACCGTGATCAGTTCGTCCCAGCCGATCATGAGCGGATCGCGCAAATTCATTCCGACAGAAGTCCGTTCGTGGCCCATCATCCAGGTCATGATCCGCCAGCCGCCGGCGCGTTCTCCGAGCATGGCGTCCGCGGGAATTCGCACGTGGTCCAAAGTGACCTCGTTGAACTCGGCGCGGCCGGTCATCTGGGTGAGCGGGCGAACCGTGACACCAGCCGTCGTCATGTCGAGGATGAACATGCTCAGTCCACGATGCCGAGGGATCTCGGTTTCGGTGCGCACAAGCAACAGCCCGTAGTCGGCGTAGTGGGCGCCACTCGTCCAGACCTTCCGGCCGGTGACGATCCAGTCCCCCTCTTCGGTCCTGACCGCGGATGTACGGACCGACGCCAAGTCGGAACCGGCGTCCGGCTCCGACCAGAGCTGACACCACACGTGATCCCCCCGCAGCGTCGCGCGGCCATGCTGTGCCCGCTGTGCGTCGGTTCCGAAATGGAGCACTGCCGGGCCACACACACTGAGGCCGAGGGTGAGTTCGGCGACCGGTGGCATGAACTTGTCCATCTCGATCGCGTAGAGCGCTTGTTCCGCCGAAGTCAGCTCGAGTCCGCCGTACTCGCGCGGCCACGTGGGACCTGCCAAGCCTGCCTCGTACAGTGCCTGCTGAAATTGTCTGGCCGCTGCGATGCAGGCAATCGATCGGGTATGCAGCCAGTCACTGCGCCGTGGGGCCCGTTCGGCGAGGAAGGTGTTGAGCCGAGCCTGCACCGTACTCATTCGATCACCCTCTCCGCGAGGAAGCGGCGGCGTTCGAGCCCGCCTCCGAACTCGGCTGCATCGGCCCGCGCCCGGCGGAAGTACAAATGAGCGACGTGCTCCCACGTAAACCCGATAGCCCCAAGTATTTTGATGAGATCGGCCGTCAACCGGCCGGCGGTCGCGCCCGCCGAACACGCCGCTTGCGCTACCGGGACAGCACTGTCGAGCCCTGGTCGGCCAATGCACCACGCGGCATATCGGACCAAGGAGCGCGCCTCCTCCAGCGCGATGAGCATGCGGGCGCACCGATGTTTGACTGCCTGGAAGGATCCGATCGTTCGGCCGAACTGGCTGCGAATCTCAGCGTGTTCCACAGCCAGCTCCAGAGCGCGAGCGCTCACGCCCACCAATTCCGCGGCCAGGAGCAGCTCCCGCAGGTCCGCGATCGAACCATCGGCCCGATCCAGGGAACCGACTACCCGAGCCGATGCATCGTTCATGGTGACCGAGGCGTGTCCACGGCTCGGATCGAGACCGTCGAGCGACCGCACCGAAACCGCCGCCTGGTGCAGCGCGACGGCCAGCAAGGTCGGCATGCCATCGAGATCCACCGACAGCAACAGCTCATCGGCCGCATCGGCGTCCAGTACCGAATCGAGCTGCCCGGAAATAAGGGGACGGCCGGCGTGCAGGCCGCCGGCTCGCAGTGGCTCCCGCATGTCGGCGAAGGCGATCACGGCACCTGCACGCACTCGCGACAGCAGATCGTCCGCCGCCGCCGAGAACGGCATCGACACCAGGTGGGGCAGCGCCATGCCGACAACAGTGAGCAGCGGAACCGGGCACAGCACGCGCCCGAACTCCTCTGCGACCAGAGCGAGTTCGACCGCGCCGGCGCCTGCGCCGCCCACGTCTGTCGGCACACCGAGATCGATCAGGTCGAGGTCGGTACACAGCTGCCGCCACAGGCTTGCGCGTTGCTCACCGGTCTGTGGTGGTTGCTCCAGCAAGATCCGGGGATTCCAGCGCTTGTTCAGGCATTGCCGGGTGCTGTCCACCAAGGCACGTTGCTCAGGCGAGGGCACCAGCACCGGCAATGCCGCAGCCGCACCGCCAGGTTCGAAAGGGCTCACAACGCCTCGTTTCCTGCTTACTCGAGCGCGTACTCGGTCTGGTTGCCGCAGTGCCGATCATCGAGGTAGCCCTCGAGCCATCCGATGACCTGCTGCCAACCCGCTTCATCCGGATCGATCACCTGAAAGTGGTCCACCCCGGCCAACTCGAGCAACTCGACGTCATCACCCGCCGATTCGGCCGCTGAGACGTACCCGCGGCTGTGCTCGACCGACACCCGCACGTCGGCATCACCATGCACGATCAGCTGCGGCCTTCCGATCGGCACCCGACACACCGGGGAGGCCGCGCGATACTCCAGTGGCGCGTGTTCCGGGCTCGCACCCATGAACAGACCCACCGCTGCTTCACCCAGCCCCTCCTCATAACAGGCGACCAAGTCGGTGATCGGCGCCAACCCCACCACCGCATCGACCAGACCCTGCGCCGCGGCCTGCAACGCCAGATGACCACCCGCCGAATGTCCCACCGCCACCAGCGGAATATCCCGACCGGCCATCCCAGCCCTTCGCAAAGCGACGATCGCATCGGCCACATCACCCACCGTCTGCGGCCACCCCCCATCGTCACCATCGATCCGGCGGAACTCCAGATTCCATACCCCCAATCCGCGCCCCACCAAATCCGCACACAGCGAATCCATCAACCGCAGACTATGGCGGGCACGCCACCACCCCCCATGAATCAACACCACAACCGCCCGTACTCGCTCCACCCGCGGCAGCCAACACTCCGCATACTGACTCGAGTGCTCGCCGTAACGAACGATTTCCGGCGACGTCACCGTCACCACTCCCCGTGCAACACACTACGCACCACCACATCTGGGCACTGCGACGTCACACGAAACGCCTCCGCAGCCGCACCCCAACCGAACTCATGCGTAATGACCGCCGCCGGATCCACCGCTCCCTCGGCCACCAACGACACAGACTCCGCGTAACACCCCGGCCCGCCCTTCACTCCGACCAGGGTCAACTCCTTCAGCAGAACGCTCGGTGGCGCAATAGAACTCGGCGCCCGCCCCACCACCGCCACCACCGAACCCGGGGAAGCCAGCTCATCCGCCAAAGCAACACCCGCTGCCGCCGCCGACGTCTCCACCACCAAGCGCGGACCCGCCCCGATGTCCACAGCCACCGGTTCATGCGCCCGCAAACCCAACCCAGCCGCCAACTCGCGGCGACCGGCCTGTGGCTCGAAGATGTGCGAGTCATACCCACGGTGATTCAACACCTGAGCCAACAAGATCCCCAATGGCCCCCCGCCCACCACCGCACACGGGACCGGACCCGGCAACATCGCTGCGGTTCTCCGCAACGTATGCACCGCCACCGCAACCGGTTCCAACACCGTCGCAGCCAAATCCGAAACCGCATCCGGCAATCCCACCAACTGCACCGCCGGCAGACACACATACTCCGCCAGCAATCCCGGCCCGATCATGCCCAGATATCCCCCATACCGGCACAACTGCACCGCCCCCCGCTCACAGTCCGCACACACACCGCAGCGAGTTACCGGATCAACCGTCACACGCTGACCGACAACAACGTTCTCCACACCTTCACCGACCGCGTGGACAACCGCTGCGCCATCGTGCCCCACAACATGCGGATACGAATCACCGCGACCCCCATACAAATGCAGATCGGTACCGCACAAGCCCAATGCCCGCATCGCGATCACCGCCTCACCGCGACCGGGCTCCGGAGCCGGCACATGACGACGACCGAACTCCCCCGCGGCGACCAGTTCGATCACCGAACCACCGGGAGTCACCTTGGGCGTGACAATTTCGCTCATGATGCCTACCTTATTCCGTATTTGCCGGGGGCGATCACCCCGTTGGGATCGATGGCCTGCTTGATCGCCGAGGTCAACCGACCGAACTCCGGCAAACGCTCACCCGCCCGCTCCTGCCAATCCGTCGGCGTACGCCCGATCGGCACCCCGATCGCGTCATAAGCCGCCACCAACGCGGCATAACACTCCGCCATCCGCCGACACTCATCCGCATCACCCCGATCGAACATGATGATGTGCAAACCCCGCGCCGCCCGCGGACCACACACGAACTCCACCATGTAATCGAACCCGTACTCCGCCAACACCCGCCGCGACACCTCCTGCTGCACCGCCGCAGCCTCCCCCACCATCGGAGTCGCCGGCAAAAACCACGTCGCCCCACCCGCACGCCAATCCAGCAAACCCAACTCCGACTCCGTCGGCTCACCACTGAACGTATCCAGATGAATCCGCAGAACAGGCGACTTCTCGATCTCCTCATGCGCGATATAACGAGCCCGCCCCGACGCCTCGAAATGCGCCCGCACACGCTCGATCTCCGGATCCAGCGCCTCGAAACTCGGACCATACAACGCACCCGACACCGTCCACGCCCCCACCCCATGCTTATCCCGCAACTCCCGGCGCACCTCATCCGGCAACGGCGTCAACCCACCCGTCCGCTCATACGGATACGACTCCAGCGTCCCCACACCATAAAGATCACTGGTGACCTTCATCAACGTCGGCACCGCATTCGACAACTTCAACGGCCGCACCAACTCGATGATCTCCGCCAGATCCCCATCCTCCGGGAACGTGAACGCGAACGACCGAATCGCCGCCGGCCGCGGCATCAACCAAATCGCCGCCTGCGTCACGACCCCGAAATTCGACTGCGAGAACAACCCATCCAGCAACGGCCCGAACCCCGACTTGTTCAGAAACCGCATCCCCGACCCACCCAACGCCCCATCACCCGGACAGAACACCTCCCCATCCGGCAACACCACCTCCATCCCACACAACATCCCGAAATGATCGAAATACGGCGTATACCCCGCACCCCGATCCAACGCATTCCCCAACACCCCACCATCCGGCGGACCCGACGTCCCACTCAACATCAACACATCCCCCCGACCAGCCAACTCCTCCCGCAACTGCCGAAACGTCACCCCCGGCTCGACCACCGCATACCCCAACCTCTCATCCACCGCCAACACCCGATTCATCCGCTTCCCCAAATGCAGCACCACCTGCCCCCCACGCACCGGCGACAACTCCCCCATCCCCAAATTCTGTCCCGTACTCGTCGGCCACAACGACACACCATGCTCATTCGCCAACCGCACCACCACCTGAACATCCCCCGTCGACCCCGGAAAAACCACACCCCCAGGCACACGATCCCCACCCGGCAACCGATTCGACCCATACACCCCCAACACCTCCGGCGACGTATCCACCGCCTCCTCACCAAGAGCCGCACGAACAGCTGCAAAAAACGATTCGGACATATTTTCAGGGTCCTTTCCTGAGCTAGGGTTTATTTGATCCCGCATGCTGTCCCGACGCCACAACTGAGCGCGGACGAGATGCGAGTATGTTATTTCCGACCGGCAGCCGCGCAAACGCCATACGGATTAAAAGTTCAAGATCACGCATAAATTCGGTACGGTCGTGGCCGATCCCATACGATGGACGAGTCCGCCCTTCCGCTCGGGCCGAAATCTTCCCACGGATCGGAAAGATCATGAACAGAAGAAATGGCGTTGCGAACTCCGACCCACGCCCGGCACAAGGCCGCGGAAAAGCTGTGCCCGCACTGCGGGACTCGACCTTCGTGACCGAGGATTTCCTGCCGTACCTTCTGAATCAGACAACGAATGTGTGGAACCACAATTTCACCAATACCATCAGGCATTCGACGGTAAACGCGCGGCAGTGGCGCATCCTGGCGATCTTGCTCCGCAAGCCCGGCGTGTCGTTGACCGAGCTGGTCGACATGACCGCGATAGATCAGCCGACCTCGAGCCGAATGGTCGATCAGCTGAACACACGCGGCTTGTTGAAGCGGGAGGTCGCCGAGAACGACGCTCGATTCCTGTGCCTTTCCCTGACCGACGAGGGTGCGGCAGCGGTCGAAGATCTCTGGCCGCTCGCTTGGCGGCAGTATCGCCGAGGCATCGGTGAGCTGGCTCCTGAGGAGGAGGCGCTGTTGATCACGCTGCTGAAACGAGTCCTCGACAGCTTGCAGACCTGAGCGCTGGGCCAGGCTTCCCCGCCTGGCCATCATCCCGCTCGCCGCTGCACACCGAAGCCGAACCCTTCGTCGACCATGCGCCGGAACTGCTCCCTGCCGTTGCGGACTTCCCCGATCAGGACGACTCCGGACACATGGCACGGTACGACGACCTGCCACCTCGTCCACCAGGTATCCAGGCTCGGAGCAGGAGCTCGGACCGTGGCGACAGCCGTCATCAGACACTGCTGACCCGCACTTGTCGCGTCGAAGCCGACAACGAAGTCCGATTCGGCGAATTCGAGCACGACCCGTCCATCGTTCAATGCCATACGATCCGGCTCGAGATCCGCGCACAACGAGATGGCCTGCACCGCATTGCGCAAACATTCCGCGCAGGTCCGAGTAACCGGCGTCATATTGTCATTCACTGGAGCTCCTCGGTAATACGCGTTATGGCGCCGACCCTGATCTCACTCGGTTCGAGCGTGGTCAGTTCAGCGCCGCCGCGACATCTGCCCACCAGAAATGCCGGGGATCGGCGAGTACCAGATGCGCGTCGTAATGGTCATGTCCGGCCAGCACCAGCCGACTCGTTTCAGTGCCGACTGCCTGCAGCTTCTCGTACATTTCCTGAGTGGATTGCTGAATTCGCTCTATGTCGCCCTCGGCAAGCAGCAGGTGGATGGGGGCCGATCCTGGATGCACCTGGTGTACCGGGCTGGCCTGCACATCGTCTTCCGGCTGCTCGAGGAAATACTTGTAGATACGCTCCGCGACGCTCCCGGCCGGACGCGATTCCGCGCAGACCGTCATGGAGCCCGAGACGGAATACGCCGCGCGGATAGGTCTGGGCGGCAGGTCGTACGCGGCGTAGAGATCCTCGCGAAGAGCGGCGAGCGCTGCGAGGTGGCCGCCGGCGGAATGTCCGGCAAGGACGATCCGATCCCGATCGATGCCCAACAGGTCCGCATTCGCGTGCACCCATCCGAGCATTTCGAGTACATCTTCCAGGTGGCTGGGGTACTTCCGCCGGGGCGCGAGACCGTAGCTGGGCGCCAGGAAGACCGCACCCAAGGCGTGCGCCGCCGGCGCCATGAAGCCGCACCAGTAGGAATAGCCGACCGTCCAGCCACCGCCGTGCATGAAGATGACCGCGGGTCGGCCGCGACCGCCGGGCTCCACGTCGTAGACGTCGATTACCTGCTGCGGATCCGCGCCGTACTGCCGCCGTTGCGGCGCAGGCACATGATCGAGCGCCTCGCGAGTCGCCGCAACGGCAAGCTGCACATATTCGTTGGCTCTCGGATTACTCAGGACCATCTGTTCCGGAAATACGCGGGGGTCGAGGAAGCTTGCGATATCGAATGACAATTCACTTTCCCTTCATCAGTGTGGCACGGAGGGTTCGATCACTACGCTCGAATCAACGGAGCGCGGAAGGCGTGACATCAGCACCGCACCCAGCAGGCCGGGAAGAGCCAGCGCCCAGGCCGCCATCGCGACGTTGCCTCCGCCGAGCGCCACGAACACACCGCCGTACGGCGGTCCGATAATCGCACCGAATCGACCGAAACCTGAGGCCCAGCCCAGACCGGTCGCTCTGATCTGAACGGGATAGTGCGCGGCGATATGGTCGTAAATGATGCCGTAGGCACCTCCCGCGCCCATTCCGGCGATTCCGATGCCGATGGTGAGCCACACTCCGCTGCCGAGTGCCATCACGGCGTATCCGATCACGCTGCACAGCAGTCCCGCCACGACAACGGGTTTAGGTCCGACCGAATCGGCCACAACCGCGCCGAGTACCGTCCCGACCACCGTCGCTGCGCTGAACAAGACGAAGAACGCCAGTGCCGCGTCCAGACTGAATCCTGCTTGCACCATCAATTGCGGCAACCAGGTCGTGACGCCGTAGACCAGCATCATGATCAGGAACATCATCAGCCAAAGACCGGGGGTTACCCAGCGATCGCGGTTCTCGAACAGCTGACCGGCCGGGAAACTGCCCGCTGACGACCTCGCCGAGGGGTCCGCCTGCTCCACTGCCGAGTTCGGCAGGCCGAACCTGGCGGTGACGGCGTCGGCTTCAGCGCCGCGACCGCGCGCTCTGAGGAAGACAGCGGATTCCGGAAGCCACAGCAGCGCGACGGGCACGAGGGTGAGCAGTGGGAGCGCTCCCAGGGCATAGATCGGCCGGAACCCGGTGTGTTCGAGCAACCCCAACGCACAGAAGGAGGCCGCGAGGCCGCCAACCGCCGGCGCGGTCATCACAAACCCCACTGCTCGTGACCGATAGCCCGGTTTGGCGAACTCGGCAGCTATCGCGACGACCGTCGGGGCGATGCCCCCGATACCCAAACCCGCCACGAAACGCCATGCTCCGAATACGCCGAAATTGGGCGCCACAGCGCAACCGAGAGCAGCGGCCGAAAAAAGGGTCAGCGAGAGCAGATAGAGCTTTCGCCGCCCTAGAATATCGGTCAATGTTCCGGCGACAAACGCCCCGACGAGAACTCCGACCAGCGAAATACTACCGACAGCAGCGGCCGACCGAGTTGTTACCCCCCACTGCGCTGCACCGATGATATCTGGCAGCGTGGCACCGTAGATGAAGATCTCGTAACCATCGACAAACATGGCCAGCCAGCACAGCAAGGGAACGAACCACCACCGCCATTGCCGCCGCGGAGACAATAAAGAGTTCACGTAAACCTCCATGGGTGCGGACCACTTGCCGGGATAGTCGGCGAAAACAGTTACCGAATTTTCCAGACGGAACTCCCGCGATGCAGGTCCAAATTCATCTCGAACGCAGAAGAACGTTCCCGGGGAGCCGTCCGATCAGCCATGCCTCGAATCAGGTCACGGTCGGACAGTTGCATTCAATCGAGTTACATTCAATCTCATATGATTTCTTATGCAAATGAGGTTACCCGCATCACACCTGGACCGCAAGGTTCCTATGGATCGGAAACTAGGATGAAACGGGGGGACGAAACCGCCTCCCCCGCAGCGTCATCGGACGACCGCGCGATGCCCCGATCCCGAAGGCTACCTGTTCTACGCGACAGTCGCGAGAGCCGCCGAAGCCCGGTCCAGCTCGCTCGCCGACCCGGCGTAACCGGTTCGCCGCGGCACCGACACAGGGTGACCAACGGGCCGCGAGTGACGATCTTCCACTCGCGGCCGAAGTCGGCAAACACAGTGCGGCTGTTGATGTTTCGCGCCAATCGCGCTCGCGCGGGAGCACCCCATCGTCGAGCTCAGCTCCAGGACGTACTACGAGCGAACCTGCCTTACCCGGCCACCGGAGCCGAATCCGTCGAGTGTCCAGGGAACAACGACTCCTCGGGGTTGATGCGAACGGCCGCATTGTTGACGGCCGTCGCCGCCTCACCGAATCCGACGGCGATCAATCGGACCTTGCCCCGGTAGCCGGAGACGTCACCGGCGGCGTACACACCGGGAATATTGGTCTCCATAGCGCTATCGACAGTGATATAGCGGTTATCGGTTATCTCGATCCCCCAGTTCCGGATCGGACCGAGATTCGCGGTGAACCCCAAGGCCGCAATGACCGCATCGGCCGGCCGAACGAGATTCGTCCCGTCGGACTTCGTGATCTCCACCTCCTCGACCCGGCGGGCTCCACGCACGGCCGTGACCTCGGCATCGGTGACCACGTCCACGGTGGAGCTCGTCAGCTGTCCGACCGTGTGCGCGTGCGCCCGAAAAGCCGCTCGGCGGTGGACAAGCGTGACCGAGCGAGCCAGCGGCTCCAGTGACAGCGCCCAGTCGCAGGCGCTGTCGCCACCGCCGACCACGACGACGTCCTGATCTCGGTGGACATCGAGTTCCGGGACGAAGTACGAGACACCGCGCCCCAGCCAATCCATTCCTGCCGCCAGCGGGCGGGGCGTGAATGTGCCTATGCCGGCGCTGATCACCAGAGCCTTGGCGCTGACCTCCACACCGTCGTCCGTGGTGATCACCAATGATCCGCCAGCCACGACTTCGAGTGTTTTGGCATTCCGTTCCAGGAGATACACCGGATCGAACCGTGCTGCCTGTTCGACGAGGCCGGCCACCAGATCCCGCCCCTTGACCGACGGGAAGCCGGCCACGTCGAAGATCGGCTTCTCCGGGTACATGGCGCTGATCTGGCCACCCGGCTCGGGCAGCGAGTCGATCACCACCGTACGCAGACCCCGAAAGCCCGCGTAGTAGGCGGCGAACAGGCCCACGGGGCCTGCTCCGATGATCGCCAGATCACAGTCGATGCTGGTCATGTCGTGCTCGCTCACGGAATCAATACCGGCTTGACCGACCGGCCGCTTTCGGCAGCCTCGGCCGCCGCGTTGATCTCGGACAGCGGGAACCGCTCGATCAGCTTGTCGAAGGGGAACAAGCCCTGACGCCACCAATTGATCATCGTGGGCAGGAACACATGCGGTGAGGCATTACCGACGAGTGCGTCAGTAATGGTTCGACCGAAGATCACGGACTGGGAGTCGATCCGCAGATCGTCCGTGAACGCGACGATCGCACAAACACCGCCCGGAGCGAGCGAATTCACCGCCGTCGAAACGACACTCGCAACGCCACTGGTGTCGAAGGAATAGTCGGCGCCGCCCGTGATGGCTTGCAGCTGCTCTGCGAGATCCGCCGCTTTGCCGTCGATGGTGTGTGTCGCACCGAGTTCCTCGGCAAGCTTGCGGCGACTCTCGATAATGTCCACCGCGACAATTGTCCCGGCATTGCAGATTTTGGCCGCCATGACGGCGGCCAGGCCTACCGCGCCCGCACCGAAGATCACGATCGATTCCCCGGGACGAACTCCGAGAGCGTTCACGACCGCGCCGGCGCCGGTCTGGAAACCACAGCCCAGCGGCCCGAGAATCGCCAAGGGCAAGTCCTTGTCGACCTTCACCGCGTTGGTCTCGGTCGCCACCGCATAGGTACCGAACGAAGACTGGCCGAACCAGGTGCTGTATACCGGAGCACCGTCGGCATCGAGTACCGGAGAATGCACCCGGCCCAGCGCCTGGCCGGCATTGAGGTCCTGCCATCCGTCGCAGTAATACGGCTTGCCGGCATGGCAGCGGCGACAGTGCCCACAGCTGTCGTAGCTCAGAACGACATGGTCGCCGGCAGCGAGACTGGTGACGCTGGCACCGACGGCCTCGACGACTCCCGCGCCCTCATGACCGAAGATCGCGGGATGGAAAAAAGCTCCGGCCACTCCTTTGACCGCCAGGTCGGTATGGCACATGCCGACTCCGGCAATTTTCACCAGAATCTCATGCGGGCCAAGGCCATTCAGCCGCATCTTCTCGAACTGGAAGCCGTGGTTGATGTCGCGCACGACCGCGGCGGTAAATTCACTGACTTGCTGCGTCTCGGGCACCTGATTTCTCCTTGCGTCGCCGCTGACACTGTTTCAATCGACATACGAGAATGTCACTCTATTTGGATGGGCCGATTCCGCCCGAAAATTCGCCTGCTCTGCCGCAGGACGGAGGCTGTCAGGCCAACTCGTCCCTCAGCACGTTCTTGCGCACCTTGCCCGAGCCCGTGCGCGGCAGCGCATCGACGACTTTCAAGGTGCGCGGCAGTTTGTAGTAGGCCAGCTCAGCACGACAGAATTCGCGTAGTTCATCGAGGTCCGGGTTGCGGTCGGCGACCGGAACGACCACGGCGGTGACCGTCTCTCCGTACGTATCGTGCGGAAGTCCGATCACCGCAACCTCGAGCACATCGGGATGCCCCGCCAAGACCGATTCGATTTCGGCCGGGTAGACGTTGACGCCGCCGCAGATGATCACATCCTTGAGTCGGCCGACAATCCAGAGGAAGCCATCGCCGTCCATGACTCCGAGGTCGCCGGTCCTGATCCAACCGCCCGGAACGAGCAACTCATCGGTTGCCGCGCGGTTGTTCCAGTATCCCCTCGTCACGGTCGGTCCGCGCTGCAGAATTTCGCCGCTTTCACCCGGGTCTGCCGGTGAGCCGTCGGCGCGGACAACCGCGATCTCGGTATACATGGTCCTGCTGCCAACCGATCCGGCACGCCCATCCGCTTGCTGCGGCAGCAGGTACGTCGACACTCCCCCGGCCTCGGTGAGGCCGTAGCCCTGGTATACCTCGATTCCGTGAGACCGGTATGCCTCGATCAGCGGGAGCTGGACCGGAGCCGTGCCGGTCGCGACAAGGCGCAAGCTCGCCAGCTTTTCGAGCTCGAAGGATTCGTCATGGATCAGCAGGTTCAGGACAGCCGGAACCAGCATCGCCACGGTGATCCGGTGCCGCGAGATCAGCTCCAGCGTTTCGGCGGGCGACCGGTAGCTGGTCAATACGATGGTTCCACCACTGACGAACACCGGCTGAGACAGTGTCACGATGCCACCGGTGAAATAGAGCGGCGCGGTGATGATGTGGATGTCCTGCTGCGCGAAGTCGAAGCTCCGGCTGATCGTCTCCGCGGCGAAGTGGATATTCGAGTGCGTGAACATCGCACCCTTGGGCCGCCCCGTTGTACCAGAGGTATAGAGGATGGCAGCCAGATCATCGAATCCGACCTGCGGAAACCTGGTATCACCAGGCTGTCCCGAATCCGCCGCCGACTCGGCCAGCAGTGGCACCGTGTCCTCGACAGCCAGGAGCGTCAGTCCCGGCACATGGTCGAGACCCGGCTGGACCGCAGAGTCGTGAACAAGCGTTCGCGCGCCGGAATCTTCGATCAGGAAAGCTATTTCGGCATCGGTCAGCTGAAGGTTGATCGGCACAAAGATCGCACCCAACTTTACCGACGCGAAAAAGGTGTAGTAGAACTCCGGCCGATTTCCCATCGAGCACGCGAGACGGTCACCGTGCCCGACGCCTTGGTCGCGCAGCATGTGCGCCCAGCGATTGATCGATTCATCGAAGGATCGCCAGGAGATCGCCTCGCCTTCGAAAATTATCGCCGTACTCTCCGGCTTGACTTCAGCCCAATATTCGATCCACCGCGTGATCGGCGCCGCGATCATTTCATACCTCCTCGGACTCCGCTGAGCCCACTTCACCGCGCGCGTCGGCATTCTGAGTGAAGGCCGCGGTCTGCATAGCCATCAGCCTTCCTCGTCAGCGAAGGCGGGAGGGACGAGCGGCAACTTCGCCGGAGCACGGAAGTTCACCTCGACCAATTCCGACAGGTCGTCCATATCCCAGGAGCCGTGGGTACTCACGACCCGGATCGGCTCCGGAATGTTATAGAGCTCGACCAGAGGTCCGCGGGCACCGACAACCCGTCCGTTGAGCCAGCTCGAGCGTTCGCTGGCGAGATAGGTAGCGATCGGGGCGATGTGTTCGGGTCCGGGCGGACCAGCGTGCATGTGCTCATCCGGAACGGTATCGATCAGTCGGGAAGCGGCGCCCGGGGAGATCGCATTGGTGGTGACGCCGTACCTGCGCAACGCGTTGGCGCACGAGTAGGTCAGCCCGACAATACCCATTTTCGCCGCGGCATAGTTCGGCTGTCCGGCCGAACCGTGCAGACCGGAGATCGACGTGAAGTTGATGATCCGGTTCTGCGCGTTCTCGTCCCGCTGGCTTCGCCAGTATCGAGCGGCCGGCTTGATGGTGTTGTAGTGCCCTTTCAGATGCACCGCGATCACCGCGTCCCAGTCGGCCTCGTCCAGATTGAAGATCATTTTGTCGCGCAGGATGCCCGCGACATTGACCAGGATGTCGAGCCGGCCGTACTGCTCGATAGCCGAGCGGATCATCGCCTCGGCCGCCGCGTGATCGGCGACGTTGGTGTAATCCACGTTCGCCGTGCCACCGGCGGCTCGAATCTCCTCCACTATCGATGCGGCGGGCGTCGTGTCGCTACCGGTGCCGTCGCCTGCGACGCCGAGGTCGTTCACCACCACGGCAGCTCCTTCGCGGGCGTACATCTTCGCGATCTCCGCACCGATGCCACGCCCCGCACCCGTCACGACCGCGACCCGGTCCTTCAACCACTCACCCATGCGTCACCAATCCTCCACTGATTCTCATCGAACTCCCGACATCCGGGCGACGCCCTCCGGGGCTAGAGCCGGTTCAGGGCGCCATCCTAGAATAACGCTCTAATACCTGGTGTGGCAAGGCCCACATTCACATCAGCTGGTCGTTTCCGTCAGCCAGGTAGCGGCCACTAGAGGTAGTGGGAGTACCGGCGCGATGGGCGACGGCAGCGGCAGCCCGGCAGCGTCTCGGGTACGCGCACCGCGCGGACGCCGCCTGGCGCTCACATCCCGGACCTTGGCGTGCGTACGCCGATTCGAACCCCTGAGACGAAGCCACTTCGTCCGTGCCGCGAACAGCGGATCGCTTGGACCGGGAGCCGATCCCGGACTATCGCCGCCGACCGGCTGCGCCGCCGGACGGATGAACCTATGCGCTCACGCGGAAGTACTGGTTATTCGTCCTCGCCGGCCAGCCGCAGAATCAGGCCGGTGAAGTAATCGGCGACCTTCTCCGCGGTCCGCCGGTCCGCGACTTCGACGATCTGCAGCGCCGCGGCGTTGACCAAGCTGGTGACGGCGTAGGCGCTCAAGTCCGGCAGCGGCGGCTCACCGATCGTGAGCCGCCGAGCGCCATGGATGAACCGCAAGACCGCCTCGCGCCGAACTTGCGAGAACCCCGGCGGAACATCGTCGCTGAGCATGATGCGGGAGACTTCACGCAGCCTCCACGTATCCATCAGATGAGCCTTCGCGCCCACTGCGTAGAGAACACCCGGTCGATTCTCACCCGCGGCCCGCGCCTTTTCCGCCGCAGCCGCCGAGGCGGTAGCGTTGCTGCTGAGCACCTCATGAGCGAGCGCCATGAAGACCTCGGCCTTGCCGCCGAACTGATGGTAGATGCTTCCTACGCTCACTCCGGAGGCCTTGACCAGGTCATTGATACTGGTTGCCTCATACCCCTGGGTGCCGAAGAGGACCCTGGCCGCGTCGAGTACCGCTTGTTTGGTAGCCCCCGACTTGGGCCAGCGTCCGGATTTCGCGCGCACCGCAGCGGCTGCGGCAGGCAACGGAAGATCCAGATCCGGCTCTACCATCTCGATACTCCATTCACTGGCGAGCGCATGGCCATCATGCATTCCAGAATGTAATTCTAGAGGCTAACGATCGTCGGAACTGTCAGGGTCGCTGATTCGCGAAGATGATCGAACCTGCGTTCTGGAACATGCCACCGACGCCCTGGGCGAAACTGGTCTCCACGCCCGGCACCTGTGCGGCCGCCTCGCCACGCACCTGCCGAATCGATTCCTGCAGGGCGAACATCCCGTACATCCCGGTATGGGTGTAGGACAGCCCGCCACCGTTGGTGTTCATCGGCAAACACCCACCGGGCGAGGTATGGCCCTCGGCAACGAACGCCCCTGATTCACCTGGCTTCACAAAGCCCAAGTCCTCCAAACCATAGAGCGGGACATGCGCGAATGCGTCGTAGACCATCAGATGATCGATGTCGTCCGGGGCCAAGCCCGCCTCGGCGAACGCCATCGAACTCGAATCCCGGAACGCCCGCGAACTGGCGAAATCGGCCATCTGCGACACGATCGTATGTTCGGAGCTCTCACCCGTCCCCAAGATGTAGGCCGGCTTCGCATCCAGATCCGCCGCACGCTCGGCCGATGTGAGGACGATCGCACCACCGCCATCGGTTACCAGACAGCATTCCAGGGCATGGAACGGATAAGCGATCATCTTCGAGACGAGCACATCCTCGACGGTGATCAAGTCCCGCTTCATGGCTCGCGGATTCTGCGCGGCCCACTTGCGCTGCGCGACCGCCACCGATGCCAACTGCTCGTGGCTGATGCCTCGGTCCTTCATGAAGCGCAGGGCCGGCACCGTGAACATGGATGCGAAACCGGATACGCCGTAAGGGATCTCGAACTGGCCGAGGGAGCTGTTCGCCGGAAAATCGAACGGCTCCATACCGACGCGCGAGCGACCCGATTCGCCGTGTGAGATCAGCACCGCCGTCGCCATCCCGGAAACGATCGCAGCGGCCGCATGCCGGAGATGCAGAAAGTACGAGCACCCTCCGACGCTGGTCGTGTCGACCCACCTGGTGCGAATGCCCAGGTTGTGCGCGATTTCGGTGGCGGAGAAGTTCCCGGTGCTGGCAACACCGTCGATATCCGCGACCGTCAGCCCCGCGTCCCTGATCGCACGCAGCGACGCGTCGAGATTCAGCTGAAGCACCGACATATCCGGCACGACACCGATGCGCTCGGACTCCGCGGCACCGACAACCGCAACCGCCCCCGGTTTCATGCCGTCACCGCCGGCTCGAACACCGGCAGCGCCATGCCGTCACGCTGCTCGAACGTGACGCGCAGCGGCATGTCGAGGACCAGATTTTCCGGCGTGTTCTCGATTCCGACGATATTCGTCATCATCCTCGGTCCTTCCGCCAACTCCACCACCGCCAGCGCGTACGGCGCGCGGTCCTCGAAGCCCGGGGCCGGGCGTTGCAGGATGTTGTACGAGTAGAGCGTCGCGTTGCCCGATGCCCGCACCCACTCCACCGCACCGCCGGTAACGAACGGCGAATACACCCGGGGGTAGAAGAAATACCGGCCGGTGGTCACACAACGCTGAATCCAGAGTTCACCGGCAGCGGCGCCATCCCAGTAGCGCTGCGTCTCCGGCGTCGGCTCGGGCAAGGGGGGCTTCATCGGGTCTCCACTTCCGTCGTAGTTCCACGCCTGGATCGTCGCGCCGTGAGCTGCGCGACCACGTCGGCATCCCGGTCGAAGACGGGATGCCGACCCAAGAGCCGCACCGCCTCGCAGCCCGGGCGGAGCTGTCACATCCAGCGCCAGCTCAACACACCGATTGTAGCATCATACTAGAATCGCACTCTAAGATCGAGCGGAATCCATCGAGCTCAGCCGAAAGCGTCACCCCTTCTAGAGTGTTATTCTAGTATGCAGTACTGGCGACCTGGAACACCGGTGACGCCGACAACACCTTCAAGGGGATGTCTTGTGAAAATCACGTCGGAGCTGGTCGGCACGAAGCTCGAGCCCGCAACCATGAGCTGGAACGGTCGCGATTGCGCTCTGTACGCGCTCGGCATCGGTGCCGGTCAGCAGGACCCACTGCACGAGCTGGAATTCACCGCGGACACGACGCCGAATCGGCAACAAGTGGTGTATCCGACCTTCGGCGTGCTCGCCGGAGCCGAGGTCGGCGTCGGCGGCTTGTTGAGCTTCCTCGGTGACGCGGTCGACACCCGAACGATGCTGCACGGTGAGCAGAAGTGCGAACAACTGAGCCCGTTGCCGGCCCACGCGAATGTGGTAGTCAGCGCGCAGATCTCGGCGGTCTGGGACAAAGGCAGCGCGGCGATCATAGAGACAGTTTCCGAGGTTGCCGACGCCCGGAGCGGCGAGCTCTACTGCCGGTCGACCCAGGCCATGTTCTTCCGCGGCGCGGGCGGCTGGGGCGGCCAGCGCGGCCCGGCGAGCGGCGCCGCGCCCCTTCCGGAACGCGAGCCGGACCGCGCACTGAGTGCGCCAACGCGGCCGGACCAGGCTCTGCTCTACCGGCTCACCGGCGACACCAATCCGCTGCATTTCGACCCGGTTGCTGCCACCCAGGCCGGGTTCCCACGGCCGATCCTGCACGGTCTGTGCACCTACGGCGTCGTCGGACGCACGTTGCTCGCCGAGTACGCCGACTCGGATCCGAGCCGATTCATCGAGTTCGGCGCCAGGTTCAGTACCCCAACGATGCCCGGCGACACGCTGACGATCGACACCTGGCAGGACGGCGGCGAGGTCAGCTTCCTGGTCAAAAGGGACAATGGCGACGTGCTGCTATCCAATGGCTCGTTCGTATTCAAACAGTAGCCACTCGTTCGGTCGGGCCTCGACGTAACCCCAGCGCTCGCGTCGATACGAAAGTCCGTCCCTCCCCTCGGTTCACCGAGGGGAGGGACGGACTTTTTCGAGCAGAGCGAAACGGTTCACACGTCTCTGGTGCGGACCCCGCTAATCCTCGCTGATCTCGATCGCGGCCGAAGGACAAACCCGGACCGCGCGGCGTACCGATTCCTGCAACTCCGCCGGCGGACGCGCGTCGATGACGACGACGATCCCATCTTCGTCGTGACCGAACACAGCTGGGGCCACAGCGGAGCACTGCATCGAACAGACACAGCGGTCATCGTCGGCCGTGACATGTAACGACACTGGTGATGTTCCTTCCATCATCGTGGTTCGAGGATCATCGGCATCTTTTTGATGCCATGGAAGAGATTGCTGGTGATGTACGGCGTATCACCGGTGATCTCATAGTTGGGGTAGCGGCGCAAGAATTCTTCGAAAATGATTCGCAACTCCAGGCGCGCCAGCGGTGCACCGAGACAGAAATGCGGACCGCCACCTCCGAATGCCATCTGCTCATTGGGGTTACGCCGAATATTGAACTTGTCGGGATTTTCGAAGGCCTCCGGGTCACGGTTGGCGGCGGTGTAGAACAAAACCACCCAGTCGCCCTTCTTGATCTGCTTTCCACCGATTTCGGTGTCCTCGGTAGCCGTACGGCGGAAGTGGGTCACAACGCTTCCCCAACGCAGCATCTCCTCGACCGCCGACCGCATGAGCGAGTAATCAGCGGCGAGATCGGCTCGCTGGTCGGGATTATCGAACAAAGCCCGCGTTCCCGCGCTGGCGGTGTTGCGAGTGGTGTCGTTGCCCGCCCCGACGAGGACGAAGAAAACCTCTCGCTGTTGGCGCCAGGTGAGCTTCTCACCGTTTATCTCCGCAGCCATGAGCCGAGATACGAGATCTTCGGTGGGGTTTTCCTCCCGAATCCGCTGCATACGCTCGAGATATTCGAACATTTCGGTAACCGCGGCCGCACCTTTCGCCGAGAACGCGGTCCGCGCTTCGAAGTCGATCACCAGGTCGTCGACGTCCATCACGGCATCGGTCCACTCGCGGATCAGATGCTGGTCCTCCCGCGGGAACCCGAGTAGGTCACCGATGACCTGCACCGGAACAGCGGCGGATATCTCGTGCACGAAGTCGATTTCCTCGTGCTTTCGCGGGGCGAGCGCGTCGAGCAGGGCACAGACCTGTTCGCGGATGACCGACTCGGCTTGGATAACCATCTTGGCCGTGAACGCGCTGCTGACGATTCCACGCATCCATGCGTGGAGCGGGTCGTCGACGCCGAGCATCGCGAAAGTGTCGTAGTCGGTGAAACCGGTTCCGAGCGTCAAGGTCTGGTGGCCCTGGGCGGAGGAGAAGATCTCGGGGTGGCGCGACACGTGCGCGATGTCCTTGTGCCGGGTCAACGCCCAGAACGGATGATCGTGCGTGATGTTGCCGGGAGCGGGTGTGTGCCAATGGACGGGATCGGTCTCCCGCAGCCGTCGCAAGACGGTGTAGGGGTCGCTCATCCACAGCGCGACATCGGTGAGATCTATCGCTTCGATGCGGGTCATATTCGTGTTCCTTGCGATCGAGAAGTTGTGCAGTGCAGCGGCGGTATGCGATATCCCGCCTTATTTTAGATCATTATTCTAGGATGGTTTTCGATTAGACGAAATCAATTGATTCAGATGCGGCGAGAGGTTCCTCGCGACTATCCCATCGCACAATTGACGATGTTCCGTCTGTCGATCGCGGCAATTGCGGGACGCGCATCGCGGCTCGATGCGTATCAATGACGTCCCACAACTGCGGTTCCGCGAATCAGGCGTGGAGGTTCTCGAAGAATTGGATCGCGTCCGACCACGTGGTAGGTGCGGCGATCATAGTTCGCAGTTTCATGATGCGCCGCGATTCGTTGATGGTCAGAGCGCCGACCAGCCTGGATCCGCGACGGTACAGCGCCAGCAGACGTCCTTCTTCGACGCTGCCGGAACAAACCCGGACTTCGTCGGCATCCGGAACGCCGACAAACTGGATTCTATGGTCGTACCAGACACTCCAGTAATACGGAACTGTTCGGTACACGTTCGGCCCCAGACCCAGCGCGTTGCGTGCCGCGTGCGCACCCTGTTCACCGGCACTGGTCCAATTCTCCAACCGCATGGATTGATCGAACATTTCGTTGTGCCAATGTGCCACGTCACCGGCAGCCCATACGTCCGGCACGCTCGACTCGAGGTACCTGTCGCATACCACTCCACGGTCCCAGGCATGCAACTGCACCCCCGAGCCCTCGAGCCATGCGGTTGCTGGCACCGCACCGATACCGACGATCAGTAGGTCGGCGGCCAGTATCGACCCGTCGGCCAGTCGCACCGCGCTGACATTCTGCTGCCCGATGACCTCCTGCACCGCGACACCGGTCAGGGTCCGGATTCCGTTTTTCCGGTGCAGCGTCGTCAACATCGCACCCATGTCGGAGCCGACAGCCCGCACGAGCGGAACAGCAGCGGACTCGATGATCGTCACTTCCGCTCCGAGCTTGTGGCACACAGACGCGACTTCGGATCCGATGAAGCCGCCGCCCACCACCACAACGCGAACACCCGGCTGGATCGCCGCACGGATCGAAACCGCGTCATCCCTGGTACGCAGGACATGGACGCCGCCGAGCTTCGACACGCCTTCGATGGTGCGAGCCGTGGAGCCCGTCGCGATGATCACGCTGTCGTAAACGATGGTGCCCGAGCTCGTGACCAACTCCTTGCGTTCGATATCCAACTGCGTCGCCGCGGTGCCGAGCCGCAGGTCCACGCCGAGTTGACCGGTGAGACCCTCGATGTCGCACAGTGTGGTGTCTTCGGTCTGCCGTTCCAAGAACGCTTTCGACAGTGGCGGCCGGTCGTACGGCAGGTGTGGTTCATCCCCGATCAGCACTATTTTGCCGCGGAAGCCTTCCTTCCGCGCGGTTTCCACGGCGCGCAGACCGGCGAGCGAGGCGCCCACTACCACCAGCGTGCGGCCCTCGTCGAGCAGATCGCCGGAGTTCTCTCGGACACCGTTCGACGTCACGGCCAGCTGCTGCCGATCGCGCGGATCTGGTGGACGACGTGCACGTCGGTGAATTCGTGCAATCCCCAGATGCCGTTTTCCACCCCGATCCCACTCGACTTGACGCCGCCGAAGGGAACGGAGGGCGGAAGCACGATATGGCTGTTGATCCACGTGGTTCCCGCCTCGATCTGCCGGGCCAGTTCGAGACCACGTTGCGGATCGCCGGTCCAAATCGAGGAGCCGAGCCCGAAATGCGAGGCGTTCGCGCGCGCGATCACCTCAGGGACATCGTCGTACGGCAAGACCGGCAGGGCAGGACCGAATTGTTCCTCGGCCACGATGGCCATGTCGTCGGTGACGTCGGTCAGGATGGTCGGTGCGTAGAAGTACCCTGGTCCCGCGAGAGTGGGTCCGCCAGCGGCTACCGTAGCGCCTGCGCCGACCGCATCGGAGACCAACCCGGCTACCCGATCCAGCTGCGGCTTGTTGTTCAAGGGTCCGTATTCCACACCTGCCTCGAGTCCGTTGCCGACCTTGGCCGCATTGGCCTGGTCGACCAGCGCGGCGACCACGTCGCCGTACAGGTTTCGCGGTACATAGGTTCGTTTGACAGCCACGCAGATCTGCCCGGTGTTGACCATGGCGCTGGCGAAGATGCCGGCGGCCACCGTCTGCGGGTCAGCGTCGTCGAGCACGATCGCGGGGTCGTTTCCGCCGAGCTCGAGGGTCACGCGCTTGAGACCCTCGGCCGCCGCGATGGCGACCTTGCGTCCGGTAGCCGTCGAACCGGTGAAACTGATCTTGCGGATAGCCGGGTGCGCGGTGAGCTTCGCACCGAGCGGGTCGAGACCGGAGACGACGTTCAGCACGCCCGGCGGCAACACGTCCGCGAGCACCTCGCCAACCTTGAGCGTCGCCAGCGGAGTGAACGGCGAAGGCTTGAGCACGACCGTGTTGCCCGCCCGCAGCGCCGGGGCGACCTTCCAGAAACCGAGCGCGACCGGAACGTTCCACGGCGTGATCGCCGCTACCGGCCCGAGCGGCTGACGCAGCACCTCCACATAGGCTTTATCGTCATCCTGGAGCACTTCAGCCGGGGTTTCGAGGGTCGCGTAGTATCGCAGCCAGTAGGCGGAGACCGTGAACTCCAAAGCCGCTTGCGACAGCGGCTTACCCTGCTCCTGAGTAAGGATGCGACCCAAATTTTCCGCTTCGGCCTCGAGCCGGTCGGCGGCGCGTAGCATGGCCTCGCGACGAGCCGACTCGTCGGTGCGCCAACTGACATACGCCTTCTCGGCCGCCGCCACGGCCGAGTCGAGTTGGCTGGTCGAGCAATCGGGAGCCTCCGCGAACGGTTGACCAGTGGCCGGATTGATCACCGCGAACGTTGCCTCGCCGGCGACCTGTTCGCCACCGATCGTCATTGAGAAGTTGGGCATGTGTGCTCCCAGAGGTATTTGCTATGAATCTCATTCGCGAACGGGCCGTCCTGCCCGTCCGCACGTGACCCGCTTCACTCTAGAGCATCATTCTAGTATGGTCTACGGAACAGATGAAGTCCTGCGGACTTTTTTCGGGCCACTCGGCAGAACCCGGCCCAGCAGGACCGGTAGGAGGATGGACACATGGCCTACGTGATCGGTGCCGCATGCATCGACGTGACCGACAAGTCCTGCATGGACGAATGCCCGATCGACTGCATCTACGAGGGCGATCGGAAGATGTACATCAATCCGAAGGAATGCATCGACTGCGGGGCATGCCAGCCCGCCTGCCCGGTGGAGGCGATCACCCTCGACCGGAAGACACCCGAAGACCAGAAAGAGTTCGTCGCCGACAACCTGCGTTTCTTCACCGAACCGCTCCCAGGACGCGACGCACCGGTGGGCGCTACGCCTGGAGGAGCCGGCATGATCGGCCGCGTAGGCGTGGATACCGAACTCGTCGCGCGCTACTAACATTTGCCGGGGTGAGCGAGTGCGGCGGGGACGCGGCTGTAGCGAGATTAGAGTAGCCGCATACTCGCGCTCCCGCGGCCGCACAGCGGCACACTCGTGGGCAAGTATTTGCGACGACAAGCCCGGCCCTTGTGGACCGAGGATGTGCCGGGCGGCGATCGAGCGGAGGTAGAGCAATGCCCTATGCGGACCTCGTTCTCGAGGGTGGCGGAGTCAAAGGGATCGCGTTCGTCGGAGCCATCGAAGTACTCCAAGAACGCGGATACGAGTTCAGGCGCGTCGCGGGCACCTCAGCCGGCGCTATCGTCGGAACACTTGTTGCGGCCGGATACTCGGCCGGCGAACTCGTAAGCATCATGCGGTCGGTGGACTACCGAAAGTTCCAAGATGGCGACTTCATGGATCGATTCGCCTTCGGGAAGGCGCTGGGATTGCTCTTCGAGCAGGGGATCTACGACGGAAATTACCTCGAGGAATGGCTGAACGAGCATTTGGCGCAGCGCGGCAAGCGCACCTTCGCCGACTTCGAATACAACGACGACGAGCGGCCTCTTCCGCCCGACAAACAATACAGCTTGGTCGTCATGGCCTCGGATATCAGCCACGGCCGACTATCCCGGCTACCCTGGCAATACGACCGTTACGGGCGCGATCGAGGCACACAGCAAGTCGCTGACGCTGTGCGGGCTTCGATGTCGATCCCGTTCTTCTACACCCCGGTCCAGTGGAACACCACTGGCGGCGAGAAGTCCTGGCTCGTCGATGGCGGTCTGCTGTCGAACTTCCCCATAGATGTGTTCGACGCTCCGGGCGGCACCGAACCGAGGTGGCCCACCCTGGGAATCAAACTGTCCGCGAAACCCGATGCCGCACAAGGAAACGTCAACAAGATCACGAATACCATCAGCATGGGCAAAGCGATCCTGAACACGCTGACCGGCTTTTACGACCGGATACACCTCGACGACCCCGGCGTTGTCGCTCGAACAATATTCGTCGACACCGGCAAGATCAAGGCCACCGACTTCGATCTTTCCCCAGCCGATCAGGACATGCTCTACAAGAACGGGCGCGCGGCTGCCACGAAGTTCCTCGACGGAACAGATACACGGCCACCATGGAACTTCTCGAAATACATCGCCACCTATAGAACCTGAGCGGAATCACAGCCACTCGGCTTTGCCGGCGTCCCCCGGCCCCCTTCGACATCAGTGGAAGCCGTCGAGCTGTAGCCGGCGCAGCTGTTGATGCCGGGGTCCTCGATAGAGGCGGACACCCGAGGTATCTATCCGCGGACCGGCCAACCAGTGTGGCCACAGCGCCCATAAACGGCCCCGATCCGGCCACCTACCCCGGCTCGGTGACCTATTGTCCGGAGAGCGTCGGTAGCGACCGGTGGCTGCCTGCCCCTCCGGACCGGGACGCCGAGCGGATCATTCCCTTGGTACGCATCAGGAATTCGCCGAGGTAGCTGTCATGCGGGACACCGGGACGCAACCAGGTGGTCGGGTTGTCGCCGAGGTAGAGGTTGGTGATGGTCGGCTCGTCCAGCAACGCCTCGATGAGATCGCGGCGCTCGGTCAACGCCGTGAGAACCAGCGAGTGACGCACGGGGGCAACACCCTCCGAGGCCGACCACGGCCCGACCCACACACACGGGAACGCGAGTTCTACCGCGAGTTGCGGCGCACTGCTGCTGTCGACGAGGTGGACTGCGGGACGCAGGACAGCCGCGCCCGGGGACACTTCGTCGACAATGGTATCGCCGCCCAGCAGCGGACGGGCCTCGCCCGCGACCAGGTGCAAATAGTCGTCCATCGCCGTCGCGGATGTGGTGGGCTGGACGGTCAGGATCGCGTCCGGATGCTCGGCGGGCAAACTGGGAATCCGGTCCAGTTCCGCGGCGAGGGCGCGTGCCAGTGGCTCCGGGTCACCCTCGACCAGCACCGTCGTGGTGCAGGTGCAGGCCGTGCCACCGAGATGGCTCACCGATTCGGCGATCAGAGCGACCTTGTCGCGCCAGTCCACATCCGAGGTCACCAGGATCTTCGAGCGTCCCGGCCCCTGGGTGAGCACCCGCGCGCTGCCGCCGTACTTGTCGACCACATCCTGCCCGCCGTAGACGATGGCGAAGTCCGATTCGGCGACCAGCACGTCGGCGGCCGCGTAGTCGGTCGGCAGCAAAGCGATCAGTTCCGGCGGCAACCCCGCCATACGCAAGGCGGCGACCAATCGGAACGCGGTGTACGGTTCCCGCGTCGAGGGCCGCACCGCCACCTTGTAACCGAGAGCTACCGCTTCGGGCCACAGCCCGTGCACCGCAGGCGTGTTCCCAGCGGCGTGCACGGCGAACACGTCCCCCTTCCGGGTCCAGACCGCGCAACCGCGAAGGGTGCGCTCGTCCTGCCAGTCCGCTACCGCGCCCTTCGGCATCGCGCACTCGAGCGTGGCGCGCTGCTCGCGCAGCACGTCCGCGACCCACTGGATCGACTGTCGCACCACCGCCAGCGGCACGCCCGACGCGACGCAGACCAGGTGCGCGTACTCGTCTGGGCCCAGTCCGCCGATCTCCGCTTCCGCGAACAGGTCGGCCGCGCGTTCCAGCACCGTGAACCGCTCGGTGGCAGGCAGCACGGGCGCCTTGCGCATGGCCGCCAGCGCGCGACGCACATACAGCGGCGGGACCTGCGAGATCTCGCCGATCGGCGTGCCGGACAGCGTCGTCAGCGGCTTGCGGTCGCGCGCACGATAACTGCCCTGCGGCCCGAGCGCGTCGATGTGGACGAACTCCTGCATCAGTACACCCCCTCGATCACGTCGGCGCCGCCGAACGATGTCATCGGCGCCACGTCGGCGACCGAACAGCCGACCGCACCCTTCGGCGCCGGAACCTTCATGGCCAGATCGCGTTCCGGATTATTGGGCAGCAGAGCGTATTTCGTGAGGTGGTACATCACGACCTGCCCACGTTCGCCGTAGGCGATGTCGTCGCCGGTCTCCGGGTCGACCACCTCGAACGCGAGGTAGGGACTGGGCGGATCGAAGACGGGCAGCCCGTCCGAGCGCTCCTCGTCGCGCTCGCGGGACATGCCGAGAATAGTGGTGCTGCCGTAGAGCCCTTTGAGGGGAATGCCAGGGAAGATCTCCCGCTGGAAGATGTCACGGGCGTCGGCGTTCATGTGCGCGCCGCTCCAGCAGATGAACTTGATCTTCCGGCGAATCAGCTCCACCAGCTCGTCGCGACCCGCGATCCGTTCCAGCAGCGGCGGCGTGGTGATCAGGATCCCGACCGACTGCGTGGTGAGGATCTGCGCGACCTGGTCGACGACGTGCTCGGCGTAGCGCTCGGTGTTGCCGGTATCGCCGCGTGCGATCATCTGCTTGATCCAGCGCGGATCGAGATCGATGGTGAAGTGGACGCCGTCGTGCCGGCGCGCTCGCCGCTGGGCGAACTCGCCGAACATGTGCGGGCCGCTCGGTACCACGGCGAGGGTGTTCACGGTGCCGAGGTCGGCGTAGTGGTGCTCATCCCAGCTGAGCGCGAACTCCATCCAGCGGTCGAACATGACGAACCGCTTCGGCGCGCCTGTGGTGCCCCCACTCTCGTAGATGCCCGCGATGTCACGGTCGGCGCCCTGCAACCCGCGTGGAATCAGGTCCTCCACGGGGACGGTGCGGAACTCATCGATGACATTGGGGAATCGGCGCAGATCCGCGAATATGCGGATGTCGGCGATCGGATCGAAGTCCAGCGTCCGCGCCCGGCGCAGCCAGTACGGGCTACCCGTCTCCGCACTGAAATGCCATGCGATTACCGCACGCAGGTATTCCTCCGTGTCGATTATCGCGTCGTCGTGCGCGGCGAGGTCCAGAATTGCGGGGCGCATGTGCGGCCTCCAGTAATGTGCCCCGAGTCGGGGTTTCAGCTCGAACGCGGCAATCTTCTCCCGTCCTCGCCGACCACAAACGCCGCACCGCGTACTTCGATCCGCCGATAGGCCGCTCTTATGGAGCGCACTCGCCCGCGGCCTCGTGCCCTATGGCGGTACGGGACCTGCACCGTGGGCGCAGGTCACAGACCCATCATTGCCGCGAACTTCCGGCCGTCATCGCCGCGGTCGCGTCGGTTCAGTGCAGGACCGATTCGGCGCGCCGGTCGGCGATGGTGTCGCGCAGCGCATCCGCGGTCGGGGTCGGCTCGATGCCGAATGCGGCAGTGGCAGCTGAGGAGTCGATGATGAACGGGCGATCGAACTGGTAGCGCAGCTCGCCCAGCTCACGGGCGTCGGGAGCGAAAAGTCCGGCGGCCCAGAGCATCGCGGCGGGCATTCGGGCAACGCGCGCGGGTGCAGCGTCGGCGACCGTCGCCGCCAGTCCGGCCAGCTCACGGATGGACATCGGCGGCGCCGTAGGCGTGTGCCACGCTCGGCCCCAGGCATTTTCGTCATCCGCTACCGCGACCAGAGTACGCGCAGTGTCACCGACATCGGTCCAGCTGTGCGCGACATCCAGATCGGCGGGAAACAGCACCCGGCGGCCGGCGAGCACGGCGGGCAGCGCCATGACGGTGAAAATCGATTTCGCCCCAGCACCCAGGTAATCCGACCCGCGCACCTCGGCGAAACGGATCCGGCCCGCCTGGTGGGCGGCCAGGGCCTCGGCCCACAATTGCACCCGCAACCGCCCCTTTTTGCTGTTGGGGCGCAGTGGCTGCCGCTCGCTGATCGGCCCGTCGACCTGCCCGTAGCCGTACAAGTTTCCGACGCTGAGCAACGCGGCGCCGGTCACCTCGGCCGCCTGCAGCACGGCGGCGGCGAGCGGCGGGAAGTCGGTGGTCCAGCGGTGGTACGGCGGCTGAGCGCATTGGAAGACGACGCCCGCGCCGGTGCAATGCCGGCTCAACGCCGCGGCATCCGTCGCGTCGGCGGCGATGCGTTCGATCAGCTGATGATCAGGGCCGTGACCGCGCCGGGTGATCAAGCGCACCTGGTCACCGCGCGCGGCAAGCAGCTGCGCGGTGGCCGATCCGACCGGACCGGCTCCGATAACGACATACCGGGACATGGCAATCCATTCTGTCGAGCGTTCCGTTTCGAGAACGCTGTTCTCTCTCGCGGACGAGCATAGTTGCGAACATCAATCCGAGTCAAGAACACTGTTCACATCCCGCGCATACGTTCTCTCAACACTTGGCTGTTCTCTATACTTCGGGCATGTCCGCCCCGTCGCTGCGCGCACGCGTCCGCTCCGAGATGACCGAGGAGATCAAGGCGGCCGCGCGCAGGCGTTTGGCGATGGATGGCACCAACCTCTCCCTACGCGGGGTGGCGCGCGACCTGGGCATCGTCGCGTCTGCGCTCTACCGGTACTTTCCGAGCCGCGACGATCTGTTGACCGCCCTGATCATGGAGGCCTACCAGGCGCTCGCCGACACCGCCGACACCGCCGACGCGACAAGCTCCGGCGCCGATCCCCGCACTCGGTGGCTTGCGGTGTGCCATTCCGTGCGGGACTGGGCACTGGCGCATCCGGCCGAATACGGTCTGCTCTACGGCAGTCCGGTGCCCGGTTACGACGCACCGGATGACACCGTCGCGCCTGCGGCGGCGGTCGTCTTCCGGCTCGTCGCGATCGCGCAGGCAGGCGCGAAAGAGCTGACGCCGCCGCTTCCGACTCCGCTGCCCGCACCCGTGCGCGCCGACCTGCGCCGCCTCATCGAGCAGCAATCCTCCGACCTGCCCGAGGAGGTGCTCGACCGGGTTTTCGTCGCGTGGACCCACCTGTTCGGCCTGCTCAACTTCGAAATCTTCGGCCGCCTCGACAGCACCATCGAAGCCCGCGCCGAGTACTTCACCCACCACATGAGCCTGATGGCGGATCTGGTGGGCCTGCGGTAGCAGGTCCGGCTCGGCAACGGCGTGTCTGCGGCGCTTCGGAGCGGACCGACCGCCGGGCGGCGATACGGTGACAGCACCGAGATACGCCGCGTTCCATTCGATGGCCGAACATCACTCATTCGTGGAGGAACATTGCCGAGCTCGTTCACTCGAAGGGGATTTCTGACCAGCGCGGCCACCTCGGCAACGGCCGCGGCTGCCTTCTCCAGCGGGGCCGCCCCCGGCAAAGCGCGAGCGGACCTCGATCCGGATAAACCGAACATCCTGATCGTCATCGTGGACGAGATGCGCACCCCCATGTGGTTTCCCGCCCAGGAAACATTGGATAGCGTACTGCCGAATATTGCCCGGATCCGCGCGGGCAGTGTGTCATTCGAGCACCACTACACCGCCGCCAACGACTGCACACCAGCACGCGGTTGCCTGCTGACCGGCCTCTACTCGCAGCAGACCGGCGTCATGGTCGTGTCGGAGTCGACGCTGACACCGTTGTTCCCGACCTGGGGGTCGATGCTGCGCGAACACGGGTACGACACCACCTACTGGGGCAAGTGGCATCTCGGTAGCTACCCGGATCGCACGCCGGGCGCGCTGGAGGCGTACGGCTTCCGCGGCGGCACCTATCCCTCCCCCAACGGCGCGCCGGGCCAAGGGTTGCAAGCGGATCCGAAGATCGTGGACCAATTCACCGACTGGTTCCACAACGACTCCGGTGCCGCACCGTGGTGTACCACCGTGTCGTTGGTCAATCCGCACGATATCCAGTGGTGGCCGCGCTGGACCCGGCGCGACCAATTCAACGCCGATATCCCGCGCTGGGTGAACGACCTGCCACCCAATTTCGAATCACTCGACCAGCTGTCGAAGAAGCCACGCTTGCAGATGGCGCTGGTCGAGGTCTCGGCTGTGGCGTTCGGGCCGGCGCCGTACGGCACGCCGGAAGCCATGCACGCCTGGATCGACATGCGCAACCTCTATCTCTGGGCTCAGCAGCAAGTCGATATCCAGATCGGGCGCGTGCTCGACACCCTGTACTCCCGTCCGGACGTCGCGGCGAACACCGTCATCGTCTTCACCTCCGACCACGGTGACTACGCCGGTTCGCACGGCCTGCACGGCAAAGGCGGCGCCGCCTACGACGAGGCGCTGCGCGTTCCGCTCTACGTCCACGATCCGCGCGGTTACCTCAGCCCGGTCACGGGAACGAGCACCCGGACCCAGCTCACCTCCAGCGTCGACTTCACGCCATTGCTGCTCACCATCGCCACCGGCGCAGACGCCTGGCGCGGCGACGGACGCTACGAACATCTGAGCGGACGACTCGACCTGGCCGCGCTCTGCCGTAACGCGGGCGCCGCGGGCCGGCCCTGGGTCGCGCACACCACCGACGAGGCCTCGATCGAAGAGGCCGCGATCCTGTTCAACGAGAACGCACCTGGTCACGTGGCAATGGTGCGCACCGCCGACGCGAAGTTCGCTTCCTACTCGCAGTGGGTGCGCGGTCAGATCCAGATCGATACGGCGCGCGAGCAGGAATTCGAACTCTACGACTACAGCACCGACGGCGGCCGACTCGAGCTCGACAACCAGGCCGCGAGCGGCAATCCGTTGCGCGGCGAGATGGCGTCGCTGCTCGAGAACGTCATCCGGACCGAGATCCAGCAGCCGCTGCCACCCTACCTGCGGGCCGCCCAAGAAGAAGGTATCGGCGACTACATCTCAGCTCAGACGAACGTCTTGATCCAAGCCGAGCGGATCGGTAAGGCCCTGCTGGATCTCGTGCCCAGCTCCTCCTAGCATTTCGATGGCGGTCGGTCGGATGAAGGGACAACTACACCAGGCTCCGCAGTCTCAGATCGGTGCCGTATTTCTCGATCAGTTCGCGGGATATCTGCGGAATATCGTGGACGGGACCGATTTCCGCGGTCCGGACGGCGGCGCGGAACTTCTCGGCGGACAATACGGAGCCGCGAACGGCAGGGGCGGGGCTGCGGTAGGCGTGCAGGAGCGGCAGCACTGACGCTTGGCGCTGTTTTTCCGGCAGTGCCCGCAGCGCGGTCTCGAAACGGGTGAACCACTCGTCGTAGTCGGCGATCCGCTCGATCCGGTAACCGGCGGCGTTCAGCCAGTTGACGAACTCATCGAGCGAGCGGCCGTCGTCGTGTGGGTTGAGAACGTCGAAACTCCGGAAGCCGGTGGTGGCCGTCGCACCCAGAGCGGTGATCGCCGCGGCGGTGAAGTCGACGGGCAGGCCGTCGTAGTGGGCGCGCGCACGGTGACCGTTGGCGTCGGTGCGGTAGAAGGAGAACGGCGCGATCCCCGTAACGATCAGGCTCAGCAACAGTCGAGTGAACATATCCGGCACGTTGAGCTGGCCGGCGTAGCGGCTGTCGGCGAGGATCATGTCCGACCGGAACACCGTCACGGGCAGGCCGCACAGGTCGTTGGCCTCGCGCAGCAGCACCTCCCCTGCCCACTTGCTGTTGCCGTAGCCGTTGGCGTAGCTGTCGTCGACGGCCCGTACCGGACTGATCTCGCGAATGTCGCCGTCTTCGGTGAAGACGTCCGGATCGATCTGGGTGGCCACCGCGACGGTCGACAGATAGGTGAACGGCTTGAGCCGGGTGGTGAGGGCGAGGCGGATCAGTTCGGCGGTGCCGACCACGTTCGGGCCGAATAGTTGCCGGTACGGCAGGACATGGTTGACCAGCGCCGCGGGATGCACGATCCGGTCCACGCGCTCGGCCAGCTCGTGCCATGCCCGGTCGTCCAAGCCCAGCCGCGGGTCCCCGATGTCGCCAGGGATCACCTCCAGGTGCGCGGCAGCCAGCGCCTGGAAATCCTGGATCAGCGCTGGATCTCCACTGTCGAAGGCACTGCCGAGGCGCTTGCGGGCCGCGGCCTCGTCGGCGCCCCGGACCAGGCATATGAGCGTGCCCCCGTCCTCGTGCATCAGCCGCAGCCACTCCAGGCACAGGAAACGCCCGAGATAGCCGTTCGCGCCGGTGAGCAGCACCGTGCGCGCCGTGCCGGAGGGGCCAGGAAGTGTCGGCGCGGCGGCGAGGGTGCGGGCGTCGAGGAACTTGTCGAGTGTGAGGTCGGCGGCGCGAAGCTGCGCCCCGGCACCGTGCACGGCGCTGAACGCAGTGACCCGGCCACCCGAATCACGCTCAGCCGCAATATAGTTCGCCACTTCGCGCAGCCCGTTGGCCGGGCTGATCACGACCGATACCGGCACCTCGACACCGAAGATCTCCCCCAGCAGGTTCGACAGCGACAGCGCCGAGAGCGAGTCGCCACCGAGATCGGTGAAGTGCGCGTCGGCCGGCAGATCGGCGCCGACAGCACCCAGCACGGCGATCGCCGCCCGCCGCACCGTCGCCGGCACCGGCAGTTCGCCCGCCGCGCGACGCAGATCGAGCAGTACGTTCGCCTGTCCGGCGGACAATTCGGCGTACAGCTGCTGCAAGCGCGGCTCGTAGCGCTCTTTCAGCTTGGGTCGCAACAACTTTCCGATACCGCTCAGCAATCCGTTGGCGGAGGTGAACGGCTCGGGCTCGATCAGGAAGTCGCGCGGGATCTCGTAGGACTGTAGGTCGGCGTCCTTGGCCAACTGTCGCAGCGACTCGTTCAGCGCCTCCTTCGCCTTCTCGAGGTCGCCCCAACCCAGGACGTCCTCGGTCGGAACGATCACAGCGAGCGGATAGGCGCGTTCACTGCTGCCGTACACGAAGATCTGCCGGATCAACGGGCTGGTCGCGTAGACGGCTTCCAGATGCGCAACCGCGACGAACTCGCCCTGCGAGAGCTTCAGGACGTTGTTGCGCCGATCGAGGTAAGCCAGCCGGTCCGGCGCGAGCTCGGCGACAACGTCACCGGTCTTGTAGAAGCCGTCGGAGTCGAAGATCTCGGCGGTGACCTCCGGCCGTTTGTAGTAGCCCGGAATCAGGGTGGTGCACTTCAACAGCAGCTCGCCACGTGGATGTGGTCGGTCGGTGCGGAAGTATCCCAGCTCGGGCACGTCCACGAGCTTGTACTCGAGCACCGGTGGGCGCTGCACCTGGTTGTCTACGATGACGGCGCCGCCCGCCTCGGTGGACCCGTATCCGTCGTGCAACTCCAGGTCGAGAACCGACTCGATGAACGATTTCATCTCCGCCGACACCGGGGCGCTCCCAACGCCGGCCATGATCATCCGTCCGCCGAGGAAATTTTCGCGCAGTTCGGTTTTCACCTCCGCTTCCAGCGCGACCCGGTCGGTGCTCGGTCCGCCACGCCGATCCATCTCGCTCTGAAAACGCTGGAAGACCAGGTCACATACCCGCGGGACGAAGAACAGCTCCGTCGGCCGGGCCAGCGCGATGTCGTCGAAAAGGGTCGACATGTCACTCTTGGCCGCGAAGTACGCGGTGCCGCCGCGCGCCAGCACGTTGGTCAGCGACACGCGGCCTGCGATATGACTCATCGGCATATAGTTCAGATTGATCGCGGCGACGTCCGGGCGATCCAGCCACTTATTGATGACCTGCCGGTTCAGCCACGGCGAAGTGGCCAGCCGCTCGGTGTACATCGCCCCTTTCGGCCTTCCGGTACTCCCGGAGGTGTAGATCAGCAGCGCCAGCGGGTCCGCGCCCGGCTCGGCGACGAAGAGCGGCGCGGGCGGCAGCAGCCTGCCGCGCGCGAGCACCTCGTCGAGCGATTCGACTCGGACCGGGCTACCCGCATCGGCAAGCCGGGCACGGGCCGCGTCGACCGCCGCGCGCTGATCGTCGTCGCCGGGGTGGTAGTCGAAGACCACCAGCCGTCGCGGCGCGGGGTTCGACAAGACGGACGTCACGGCCGCGTCCAGCAGTTGCGGTGTCGCGGCGAGCAGACGCGGCGTGGTCTCCTCGATGATCGCGGTCAGCTGTGGCACGGGTGCACCGGATTGCAGGGGAACCGCGACCAGGCCTAGATGCGCGCAGGCCAGGTCGAGGGTGGTGTAATCACTGCTGGTGAAGCCGAGCACGGCGACAAAATCGCCCGCGTTCAGCGGGTTCTGTGGATCACCGTGCCACGCGGCGGCTACCGCGCGCACGCGCTCCCACAGCTCGCCGTAAGTGATGGTCTGGAAACGCGGCAGCAGTGTCAGCCTCGCCCGGCCGCGGTCGTCGGTATGCGGCTCGCTCGCGCGTTGCCCGAGAGCCGGCCGATCGGCGTACCCCACCATGATCGTCTCGATGATCCGAGCGAGTCCGATGCCGGGTTCACAGATCTGTTCGGCGATCTCCGCGCGCGGTGTGGCGTTGCGAATATCGTCGTTTTCGGCGTAAAGCCGGGTAATGCGGCTGAGGAGCCGCTCATCGATTTTTTCGGTCTCCACGGCGACCTCCCTTTTTTCAGGAAAACGCCCTCCCGAACACCACGCTAGCTCGCCTGAACAGCACGGTCAGGAAATAGCTCCACTCAGCGTCTGTAAACACCGGGCAAAATGCCTGAAATGTCCCGAATATGACGGAATTCCGCTGCGGCACACGGCCGGCCTGCCCGGCTCTGCCCGCACCTCCTCGTCGGCCCCGCTCACGCGAGGCAGAACTCGTTGCCTTCCGGGTCGCTCATGGTTACCCATGTATAGGGCCCTTGCCGACCCTCGTGCAGCACCTCGGCTCCCATGCCGACGAGTCGTTCCACCTCAGCTGCCCTGCGGTCCGACCCCACCCGAATGTCCAGATGCATACGGTTCTTGACCGTCTTCGCCTCGGAGACGAGCTGGAAGAGGACGCGCGGCCGACCAGGATGGCGGATGGCTGTCCCAACCTTCCATACCAGCTTGCCTCGATGTGTCGTGGTGTCTTCGTCGGACGCGTGCCCCTGAGTGACCATGCTCCGGATGAATTCCTCATCTTGCGGCTCGACCTCCCAGCCCAGCGCCTCCGCCCACCAATCGGCAAGCGTGTGGGGGTCCGCGCAGTCGACGAACTTGAAACTCGTATCCCATACCCGGAACGCTGGTCACCTTCGAATCATCGCGACGCAAACCGTCGCGCCCGGATGCCGCCACCCGCCATGCTCGGAACGGGT